>JBBQLD010000035.1:0-18619 GCA_038327555.1 Chitinophagales bacterium | reverse complement strand
TTCTGAAAAATATTCTTTGGAATGTCACTGAATTTTGAGACATTCAGAGGAAAAAATTCTAAAAATTCACTGATTACAAAATTAAATTTTTACTCTTGGGTTTTAATTAATGTTTTTCCCGGACTTTTTGAGGGGATACGTTTAATTCTAGAGAAAAATCTGATATGAAATCCATTTTGTTGTTCCTCGTACTCGCATTTTCAACCTCAACGGCCCTGTTTTTTATGCCCGAAAAGCATACGGTCAATCCGACCATTGGCGCGTGCTCTGACAGGCACCCATCACCAGTCTACCCATCACAAATTAGCAACACCTCCTTCGAAATGCGCGCTACCGCGGGTGAACCCGAAGAACTAGGCCAAGTCCACTGGCTCCGCAACCTCGACTTAGGCAAAGCCGAATCTCAAAAATCAGGCAAGCCTATACTCCTGCTTTTTCAGGAAGTGCCCGGCTGTTCCAATTGTACTCGCTTCGGAAACTCCACCCTTTCCCACCCACTCATCGTGGAGGTCATTGAGACCTATTTTGTGCCGGTCTGCATTTTCAACAACAAAGGTGGAAAAGATGCAGATGTGCTTCGCACGTTTGGCGAACAGGCATGGAACAATCCAGTGGTGCGCATTATACATACTGACAATCAAGATGTTGTGCCTAGAATGGCCAATTTCAACGCTCCGCTTCAGTTGGTTAATGGAATGCACCACGCTCTGGATTTAACCAGCACCACTGCCCCGCGCTACCTCCAACTTTTGGAAGAAGAAATCGCAGCTCGGGAAATTGGGTTGCAAACCGCCACTTTTTCAATGTACTGTTTTTGGACAGGAGAGGGCGCTTTTGGCGCAATTCCTGGGGTGATCGAAACAGAGCCAGGCTATCAGAACGGCAAAGAAGTGGTAAAAGTTCAGTTCGATCCAAGGGTAACCAATCGAGCCGAATTGGAGAAACTGACCCAACCAAAAAGCATGACCGCATGCGCTAAAAACGAGGGTTTTCGCTCCGATCGTGAGCCGAAATATTACCTCGCTCAAACGGATTATCGTTTTGTACCCATGACTTCGCTGCAAGCCTGCCGTGCCAATAGCTTGGTGGGCAAACGCCAATCACCAGACGAATTGCTTTCGCCACGGCAATTAAATTTGCTCAAAAAGGTAGTCGAAAACCCTAAAAAGAATTGGAAGAATATGATTGGCCGAAAGGATTTGGCCGCAGCTTGGACGGAAATTGCTGGATAAGTATCTTGTTAAGGAACGGGTAAGCTCTCCTTCGTACTTTTAGCCGGTAAAGCCGGAGTGATTTATGGATTGCACGCAGTGAGAAAGCTGAGTACAAGATAGAAAAGGAAGAACTTTTTCATAGTAAAAAGGTTTGATGCACCACTTTCGCGCTAAGATACTGCCTACCTTTTTTCATCGGTACTTAAAACAAGATGATATCAAAAGATAAAAACTACAGACGAGCAGTTCGAACAGCCAACCCGCAAGGAAAAATGACAGAAAAAAAAGAAAAAAAGGGCTTTTTTGCTCAATTTGAATCCCTTCGCAATGTCCCTCGTTTCTTTCGCATGATTTGGGCCGTCAGTCCGAAGCTGACCATTTGGAACATGCTTTTGCGCCTGATCCAGGCCGCAGTGCCGCTCGCCATGCTCTATGTCGGCAAGGAAATAATTGATGAAGTAATTGCCCAAATCGCAAATCCAGTCGCGCTTACAAGCTCCAACCCACTCTGGATTTGGGTTGGCGCAGAACTTGGCCTTGCTGTGCTTTCGAGCCTGTTGAATCGCGCAATTACCCTGACAGACAGTCTATTGGGAGATTTGGTGAACAACGACTCTTCCGTCCGAATCATCCGCCATGCCGCAACGCTCGACCTGTATCAATTTGAAGACGCCACTTTTTACGACAAG
Source organism: Chitinophagales bacterium (assembly GCA_038327555.1). Classification (GTDB taxonomy): domain Bacteria; phylum Bacteroidota; class Bacteroidia; order Chitinophagales; family Saprospiraceae; genus M3007. The sequence goes on along the minus strand of JBBQLD010000035.1, from coordinate 16,716 downwards.
CTTGAACGCGCTCGTACCCAGACTTCCGGGCGCACAGCCTTGATGAGCATGGTGCTTTCCCAGGCGCAGGATCTGATCACCGTCGTGTTTCTTGCCGCCGGATTGATTGCGTTCAATCCCTGGCTTTTGCTCATCTTGGTCGTTGCTGTCATTCCGTCATTTATCGGCGAAGCGAAATTTAATCAGGAATCCTACTCGCTTTCGCGCTCCTGGACGCCTGAACGCCGCGAAATTGACTATCTCCGCTACATCGGCGCAAGTAACGAGACCGCCAAGGAGATCAAGATTTTTGGACTGGAGGACTTCATTGCTACGCGCTTTAAAACCATTTCCGACCGCTATTTTCTGGTCAATCAAAAACTGGCCCTCCGCCGTGCGGCTTGGGGGGCTTTGTTCTCCACGCTCGGAACGGTTTCGTACTACGCCGCATACATTTTTGTGATTGGGCAGACGATTGCCGGACAAATTACTGTTGGCACACTCACTTTTCTGGCCGGGGCATTCAGCCGTTTGCAAGGGTTGTTGCAAGGTATCGTGAGTCGCTTTTCGCGCATCGCCGAGACCTCACTGTACCTCCAGGATTTATTTGACTTTTTGGAATTAAAACCGCTGGCGGCTTCTCACCTCTTGGGGGAGGGGGCTGGTGGGCATAAAATTCCGAGACCCATCAAACAGGGTTTTGTATTTGAAAACGTAGGCTTTAAATACCCCGAAACTGATATTTGGGCTTTGCGACACCTGAGTTTCACCCTACATCCCGGAGAAAAACTCGCACTCGTTGGTGAAAATGGTGCAGGAAAAACCACCCTAGTCAAGCTACTCGCCCACCTTTATGAACCCTCTGAAGGCCGAATCCTGCTTGACGGTGTGGATCTTTGCGATTACGACCCCGAAGACCTCCGCCGTGAGATTGGTGTAATTTTTCAGGACTACGTTCGGTTTATGTTTACGGCTGGCGAAAACATTGCCATTGGCAATATCTCGGAACAAGAAAACCAGCCCCGTATCTCAGAATCAGCACACAAGAGCCTGGCTGATTCGGTCATTGAGCCACTGCCCAAAAAATACGATCAAATGTTAGGCAAACGTTTTGCGGGTGGTGTAGACCTCAGCGGCGGACAATGGCAAAAAGTAGCGCTGGCCCGCGCATACATGCGTGAAGCTCAATTAATTATCCTCGACGAACCTACCGCTTCGCTCGATGCTCGTGCCGAGCATGAGGTGTTTGTGCGCTTCGCAGAATTGATGAAGGGCAAGGCAGCAGTGCTGATCTCACACCGCTTCTCGACCGTGCGCATGGCGGATCGAATCCTGTTTCTCGAGCACGGAGAATTGCTTGAGTTGGGTACCCACGAGGAGCTGCTGGCCCAGGGAGGTAAGTATGCGGAGTTGTTTCGCTTGCAGGCCAAGGGGTATGTGTAAGAAATCAGCCAAAAAAGTCCTACTTTTCGCCCTGCCTTTACCAGTCCAACCATGAAGTTAAAACCACTCAGAGCCTGTTACCCTGATTTTGTCAAGGTAGAATCCGCCGATATCTTTTGCGACGAAGCAAAAAACCTGTACCAGCAATATGTAGCAGACGGATTGTACAAAAAAGTGCCACAGGCGGCTTTTTTTGTATATCAAATTCAGTCCATCACGGGCGAGCATACGGGCGTGGTAGCACTCAATGAAGTGGAAGATTTTTTTGATGGGAAAGTCAAAAAACACGAGGCCACGCTTGGCGAACGCGAAAAACAGCAAATGGAGTTGTTCCTGCGCTGGGAGGCTGTTCTGAAACCGGTGCTGCTTACCTACCCCGCTGTTCCAAGCATTAGTGCCTGGCTAAACGGGTATGTTCAAAAAAGTAAGCCGCTGTTTGTTGCGAAATTCAAACAAGGGAAAGTACTTCACCGGGTTTGGGCCGTGACGAATGAGCAAGCCATTGTTGAGCTGCAAGACCTGTTCACCCAACATGTAAAGTCCACCTATATCGCCGACGGTCACCATCGAACCTCTACGATGGCCATGCTGCACGAACTGCGTGATGCGCATCCTACCTTCGATTTTGACCACCTTTTTTGTGCGTTTTTCGCCACCGACCAACTGGATATTCTGGACTACAATCGCGCGGCTGAAATCCCGAAAGGCATGAGCGCGGCTCAATTCATGGCGCATATTTCCAAGGTTTTTAATATAGAAATGTTGGAAACCGCTAGACGTCCAGCCGACAAGCACGAGATCGTAATGTGCCTCCGAAAAGAATGGTATTCGCTGCACTGGAGGCCCGAAATCGTACAAGGCCTGGATGAGCAAAATGCGTTACTCGATGCCACCCTACTCAACGAACGAGTGTTGGGCAATATCCTCGGCATACACGATGTGCGCAGCGATACCCGGGTCACCTACATTGACGGAAGCAAAGGCTTGGAAGGCCTTCGAAAAGCAGCCGATAATCGCAATAAAGTGGGCTTTGCGCTCTATCCGGTCTATTTTGCAGACATGATGTTTTTGGCAGATGCCGGGGAAATTCTACCGCCCAAAAGCACCTATTTCGAACCAAGACTAAAAAGTGGCGTGTTGGTGCAGTTGTTGAAGCGGGGTGAATAATTTGTTTATTTGGCGATTTGTTTATTTGGGGATTTGGTGATTTGGTGATTTGGTGATTTGAGGGACTCCGCTCATGGCATACCCGAGTGCATAAATCACCAAATCCACAAATAAACAAATCCCCAAAAAAACCTATTTCTTTTCCGCATCATACATCACCTTTCCGCCTACCACGGTCTTCAACACTTTGGCTTGCAAAATTTCTTCCGGCGCGCAACGCAGCAGGTCTTTGGAGAGCACCACAATATCGGCCAACTTTCCCGGGGCCAGTGAGCCTTTTTCATTTTCTTCAAAAGCTGCCCAGGCATTCCAAATCGTGTATGAAAGCAGGGCTTCTTCTCGCTTCATTTTTTGTTCCGGAAAGAAGGCCTCCTCCTGAACCCCTCCAGGAGTCGGATTAGTAGGTTTTCGGGTGATCGAGGCATAAAGACAAGGCAGCGGGTTTACATCTTCTACTGGGGTATCGGTACCATTGGCTAGGTGCGCGCCGCTGTCCAACAGGCTACGCCAGGCGTATGCGCCCGTTCGGGCACGCTCCAGGCCAAGGCGTTTGACCACAAACGGCGCATCACTGGTGCAGTGGATAGCTTGCATGGACGCGATAACACCCAACTGGCCAAAGCGCGGAATATCTTGTATATCAATGTGTTGGGCGTGCTCCATGCGCCAACGCTTATCTACAGACTTGTCCCTTTTAACGGATGACTTGCTATTAGCATCTGGTGACTTATTACCTTCTGCAAACTCCTTTTCTACCACATTCAAAATTTCCCGATTGGCGCGGTCGCCGATGGCATGGACGCAGAGTTGGAGGCCGTTTTCATGGCAGGCTTTGGCCAAACGCGCAATAGTGTCAATTGGAGTGGTGTTTTGGCCTACAAAACCTGGTTTGTCGTCGTAAGGTGCAAGCAACCAGGCGCCATAAGAACCCAGTGCACCGTCGAAATAGCATTTCACTGCACGACAGGTAAAATGTTGGTTTCCAAGTCCGATTTGGGGATAATTCTTCAATTTTGGGATATCGTGGGCGGTAGGCTGAAAGGCCATGGCCCAGATGCGCACAGGAAGCTGTTTCGTTTCTGCAAGGCGACGATATTGGGTAAGTTCCCAAAAATTGCTGCCCGCATCCTGGAAAGAAGTGATGCCTTTGGCGAGACATTCAGCAGCGGCAAGTTGGGCAGCTTTTTCCCAGGTAGCAGTTCGTTCGGCCTCCGGGCGCAGGTTATTCCACGCAGAAAATGGTTTTAGGATCAAATCCATAGCGTTTTCCTCAAACACGCCGGTAAGTTTGCCGCCTGCGTCGCGTACGATGCGACCACCAATCGGATCGGAACTTTCGGAGGAAATACCGGCCAGTTCAATGGCTTTTGCATTGGCAATAAGGCCATGGCCGCTAACGTGAAATAACACGACCGGGTTGTTGGGTGAAACCGCGTTGAGTGCTGTGTTGTAAGGGTAGCCGTTCACCGTTGCTCCTGGCGATTCAGACCATTTTTCCTGATGCCAGCCCCGACCTTCGATCCAATCACCAGGCTTTGCGGACTTGGTTTTTTCGGCCACTAATCCGGTTATTTCTGCCCAACTTTTGATGTTCATAAGGTTCAGATTTTGGAGGCTTGAACCCAAACTATTGAAGTGTCCGTGCCCTTCGATAAAACCGGGCATCGCAAAATTGCCTTGTAAATCAATAATTTGGGTGTTTTTGTCGGCCAGTTTTTTCAGGTCGGTATCCGTGCCAACGGCTAAAATTCGATCGTTCAGAATGGCAACTGCTGTGGCCTGCGGATGCAGTGAGTCTGCGGTAAAAAAGTTGCCGTTGACGAAAATAAGGTCAGGGATAGCAGATTTAGGGGTTTGCGAGCAAGCGGAGAGCAGAGTTGCAAAAATGAAAAGGGTTAGTAATTGCTTCATGGAAGGACAATTTAGCTATGGCTTTTAAAGCCTAGCGGTTTGATATATTTTAGACTGCTACATACGAGTGGCTATACGGGAGTAGACACCCGACCGACATGGGGTTTCAGCATATTTTTTCTCACTTTCGCCCAAAATCTGCTGGAATCTCGCCCCAGGCCTCCGTTTCCCACTTCAGGATAGGGTTGGTGATTTTGTTGACGGCCAACCAATTTTCAGCACGTTGAATTAGGTCAAAGATTTTGCCATTGCGGCTGGTGGCTTCGAGTTTGGTATTACACTTGCCTTTTTTGACCCAGCCCTGGGCGATTTTTGAGTCAGAATAGATGGGCAGGCTTGGCTTGTTCTGCTGCTTTAGCATAGCAAGCGCGTGCACGATAGCGAGGAATTCGCCAATATTATTGGTTCCTTCTTCTAGTGGGCCCATGTGGAAAAGTTCGCGGCTGTCCGCTGTCCAGACGCCCCGGTATTCCATTTTACCTGGATTCCCGGCGCAGGCTGCATCTACCGCCACACTTTCCCGGATAATGGCTGATTTGGAGAGACTAGCAGCCGTTTTGGGCGGGCCCGTGGTCTTTTGCACAAATTTCCAGTAATTGCTTTTAAATGCGGTATCAGCCTCCACTCGGCTTTCAAAACTCTTGTATTTTGCTCCAGCCACGCCGTCCACCTGGCGTTTGCATTCATCCCAGGAGGCGTATACACCCGGCTTATGCCCTTCCCAGACGACATAAAATTTTTGCTTCGCCATTTTAGAGTTTCAAAAGATTCACGCTGTAATAAAGCGACGCGCTTTGGAACGCAACTTGGGCATTACAAACAGACGAGTTTACATTACTACAAAAGCGAGAATAGAGGTTATCCAGGTTGGAGAGGCCATAAGAAGCCCTCAAACCCAAAATTCCACCGATGTCCTTTTTGCCAAAATTGAGTTTATATTGAAAGCCAAGGTTGATCCCGAAGTCGTTTTTTTTCAAATCATTAATGACGTTAAAAATGCTGTTTCCTACTTTAGGTTCGTGCACGCCACTGCCACCTAGGCCTACCAGGCGGCCATAATAAGGGCCAGCCATGAGGGAAAGACGCCCATCCCGACCAAAAGTAATTTCGGGCATAATAGCAGCCACAATCCAGATAGAATGGTAAGTCAGGTCACGTTTGTAATTATAGATAAAGGGCATCGTGTCCACATTTACAGTGAAAGACGATTGTGTAATGGCCCTGCGTCCTATTGCGCTAAGTTCAGCATTGATGGTAATAAAACCACCACGGCCTTTGAACCGCGCTTGCATGCCCAATTCCCAACCGGGACTCCAACCAAACGTTGGTTTTTCACCTGGCGCATCAAGGTTAAAATTACCGGTCCCGCGAAGACTGCTGGCGTTGATGCCGCCACGAACCCTGAATTCCACAGCACCCGGAGTAAACTCACGTTCGTAAACAAACTCCTGTTTTACATCCCGGCCATTGCGCCTGCTTATGGTCTCTAACTGCATTTCGCGGTTGCCAAGCAGGAGGTATCGAATGGTTTGCGGATCCTCGTTTTCTGGGTTGGTGAATACAAAAAAGCCAGCCTCGTCTATTTCTATTAGCGCATACGATGTTGGCTCCTTGGAGCTTTGGCGCGGTATGATAAAATAGGTAATCGTCGTGTCGCGCAGCTCTATCCGAAGGCGCTCCAGCAATACAGTGTCGCCAGTTTCAGGCTTGATTCGAACGCTTTTCCCGGTAAGGGTTTGGTCGTCTTCTTTCACCCAGATTTCGAGGCGGTCGCCCCGGTCAGTTGGTAAAAACCAGGTGCCTTCCAGCCCCCGCCGAAGGTCACGGAAAGCGTCTTCGGGGTAGTCGATCTGGGCGGATACCAAGTTGGCGAAAAGTAAAAAGGCGAAAATTGGAAGTAGTCTGCGAATTTGCATGGAGATAAATTTTGTGCAAAAAAACAGCAAAAAAAACAGGCCACCTAACATTTTATCACAGCTTGTGAAAATGTTAGGCGGCCTATAGCTGATAGTCTCAGGTTAAGTGTGCCTATCCGTATGCTTTAAAGGATCGACCGTGTGCGTCGAAGCTCTTCTTTTACATCCGGTTTCAAACGTTCGGCGGCTTGAACCAGCATGTCCTCATCGAGGGGAAATGGCAACGGACGATTGCCCAGGCGATTTTTTGAGTCCTGAGTGAGTGCGCGTTCATCGCCACGGAAGGTCGAGGCGTAATTTTCAAAAATCACCTCAGTCGCCAATTCGCAGGTCTCCAGCAGGCTATTGTTATGCATATCGCGAATTTCAATTGCACCAGCGATGCGAGTTGCTTTGGTTTGATGTACTTCCAGCACATCGGCACGGATGAATACCATACGCGCGATTTTGATATCATTCCCGAGGCTATCTTTCATCACATTACCGCGCTTGTCGAGCACATAATCCCAGCCATCTTGAATTTTCTTTTCGTCGATATAGCTGCGTTCCTGTACACGTTCGGGGCTGATGTCAATGTCGCGTACCTTGTAAACGGCCTTATAATCGTAATGTAAACCGGGCTTTTCTTCAAAAGAAAACTCCCGCCATTCACTATCCAAACCTTGTTTGTCGAAGGCCATCAGCCGGTCGGCAAAACCACGGGGCAGTAATTTGCCAGACTGGTTTTTTACCTCAAAAACAACGTAAGAAGTACCAAGGTCTCGGGCTTTAGCCAGCAAAACATCTTTGTCCTTATAGTTAGGATAGTAGCGTTTTTGCAGATCGATCAATTGTCCATGGGCTTTTCGAGCCGCCATTTTGTCGCCTTTTTCAGCCCGAGCTAAAAGCGAAACCGACTGATCGTACAAATATTCAGCAGCTTTGTCGCGGCTTTGGCGTTCCATGCTTGCTATTTCCACAAATTGGAATTTAGCACGGTGGCCATTTTTAGCCACTAATGGAGTGAGCGGGGCTACCTTGTTTTGGCGGCTGCGAATGTCCAGATGAATATTATGAATGCGTTCCCAAAGCTCAGGACGGTTTTCCGCTTTGAGCTGTTCGATGGTAGCCAGGTCGCGGGCTTGTGCTTTACGGAAGGCAAGCTCCAGGCCTTGTACATACTCGAGCTTCTTTTTTGATTTACCCTTAAGTTTACGAACGCAAAGGTCGATAGCGTTGTCGTAGTCGCCACTTTCGACATACTTTTGGGCGGTGTGGCAAGCGCTTAATAAAAAGGTTAATAAAAAAAGCGGGATGAGGATTCGAGCGGCGTTGTTCATAATTTTTCGTTTTGACTGTTTTCTAAATCTTGTTGCAAGGTGAGGATGTTCGTGTATTCAGTTTTCTTAAGATCCGTTATGGCTTTCGCAATATTTGTTAAATTCTTAAACGATTGCTGAACAATCTTGAACAGAAGTTAAATTTTGGCTCAAATAGTCCGTTTTTTTTAGGCCAATAGAAAAAGGTCTATGAAAAAATGTTTTCCTTTCGCCTCTAGTAATTAATCTTCCTGAGCCCGTTCAATACAACAATTTCAATGGAAAAAATCACAGAATCCACCTCCAAATACCGCCATTTGGAAAAGATGAGCGTCCGAGAACTGCTCATCAATATCAATACAGAAGATCAAACCGTTCCGTTGGCCGTCGAAAAAGCTATTCCCCAAATAGAAACGCTGGTACAATCCATCGTGCCCAAAATGCGTGAAGGAGGGCGGCTCTTTTACATCGGAGCAGGCACAAGCGGCAGATTGGGGGTGGTGGATGCTTCTGAAATTCCTCCAACTTTTGGGGCGCCACCAGAATGGGTCATCGGTATTATTGCTGGAGGAGATCGAGCTATTCGACACCCAATAGAAAACGCCGAAGACAGCGAAACCCAAGCTTGGTCTGACTTGAAAGTCTGGCAAATTGACGCCCAGGATACCGTCATTGGCATCGCGGCTTCAGGCACCACGCCCTACGTGGTAGAGGGCCTCCGTACCTGCCGTGAAAATGGCATTACTACGGGCTGCATCACCTGTAATCCTGGAGCGCCCTTACTGGAGGTAGCTGATTTTCCAATTCTTGCGGTGGTCGGTCCAGAATTCTTAACGGGAAGCAGCCGAATGAAAGCTGGTACCGCCCAAAAACTCATCCTGAATATGATCTCCACCGCAGTGATGATCCAACTCGGACGGGTACAGGACAATAAAATGGTGGATATGCTCCTGAGCAATGCAAAATTGGTGGATCGCGGCATTAAGATGGTGATGCAAGCGACAGGCGTGGAATATGGGGAAGCCAAGTATTTGTTGCTTCGGTTTGGGAGCGTTCGGGGAGCTTTGGGGGGTGCTTAGTTTCCGGGTTTTTAACAAATCCCGCAATTGTCCAAAAACGCGCTCCAGAACCCGGCGGTCTTCCGTAACGATCCGTACTGGCCTCCTTTCCGATACCGCGCCAAGACATAGTCCATTTGGCAGATGCTGCACTGTTGCTGCATGTCAAAACCGATACGATACCTGAGCGGCAATCATTAAATTGTTCAAACCCGCTTGATAGCTGCCATTCGTGGCCAATGTATTGGTGCCGGGCACATCGCGCGTCCAGGAGCCTCGGATAAATTTTGGTGAGACATAGTAGAAAAGATCGGCCCCAATGGTAAAACGGGGCATTTTTCGGAATATATATTGCCCACCCAATCCGAGCCGACCCACTGGCATGAACCGACGGGTAACGCGGTGATCCACTACTCCGCCGGCTTCCCAGCCAAGGTCACTCGTTTGTGCATCAACACGGAGCAATTCAATTCCTTGGGCGGTTTCATTCCTGTCGTGGGTATAGGCTCCAAACAGGCCCGCACTCAACCGAAAACAGGTCCATTTCTTCTCTAATAAGCGATATTGGGCGCCGCCGCCGACCATCACCTGAAAGGCTTCGAAGTCACTGGTTTGGCCTTCAATAGCGGCGTTTGAAGGCGGCAATGGTTGCGGTGGTCGAGGCTACCCATGTTTCCGGTATTTTTATACCCAGGTTTGCCGCTTCATGGAGTACTACCAATTTGTTCATGCCGCCAGTGCCAAACGTGCCGATATGTGGTTTCTGGTCAACCAAATAATAAAAAAAAGATTCTAATATTTGTTTCTCATTATTCAAATGTTTATCCATAGCGGCGTTCAGTTGTTTGTCTTCTGTTATTTTATGGCTAGGCAAAAGAATATTCAAACGGCCTCTTCTATACCAGGAAGCTTTAATATCGTTTATCACGATGCTTTTACTGTCATTGTATAACCTGTAGGTCGTTTCAAAACCCTGGTTTATCTCAATTTTTTCTAAAAAAAAGGAGTCGTCCCGATCAATTCGAATAAAAGGGACTTTCCAATACAGCAACCACTGGCTGATATGAATTGTAGAAAGGTCATCACGATCTGACATGATCAAGATCATACGGTACAATAGTTTGACATTTTGCGAATAGAATTAGTGGCCGGGTTTCATCCTGTAGGAAGAAGAAATATCCAAGGGCGGCAAGCCGACCTTTGCTCTGAGCTGATCAATTTCACCTGGGTTTTCCAATGGCGCAATTTTATACAAGGATAGGTCATTTTCATCCGCCTTATATTGTGTGCCGTATCGTTGAAATCCGGTTTCTTTGAGGAGTATGCGATCATATAACATTGCATATTTTTCCCAAGCGCTTTTGTTGTTGTTGCATGCTTTTTCCAGATACGGAAGACTTTTTTTCATTTTTTTCAAATCTCTTGAATGTTGAATAGCATAGAAAATGGCATCAGCTTGCCTTTTCCCAACAATAGATTGGTCTGGCCAAGATAATTTTTCAATATATTGGAATGCTTCCGAAGCATTTATGGAGTCGAGCGCCAGAATGACGGGATTGTTTATCGAATTTATACTGTCAATTCCAATGGGTACATATCCCTTTGCCTCTTCAAATAGATTTCCAACACTTCTGTACCGTTGATCTTTAAAATATAGGTTATCCAGACGATATGACAGTTCTGGGTTTTTATACTTTATATAAGCAGATTTAACCCTTGTTTCAATTTTTTTCCATGATGGCATCGAATGCAAACCTGCCAGATCGGGGTCATGTAATAAGAGCATCCCATCTGAAGAATTGAAATTCAACCATTCGATGAGGTAAAAAATAGCCGAATCCTTTTGGTTGCTCATAGCCGCTTTTGATGCAAGTTGGTAAAGTAAAGTTGTTGTAGGGAGCGCAAATTCCTGAATTTCTACCCGGCGATTCTGTGTACGGCCATATTCTGTTTGATTGTTTGCAACTGTACTGTCGCTCCCAAATCCGTTTGTTTTAAAGCGGTATTCGGGCAAACGGCCTTTCGACATCAAATAATCGCGCGTATGCAGTGCCCTCCTTCGGGATAAGGCACAGTTGTATTTTCCTACATTATCCGTGTGGCCATTCAATAACAACACGATAGATTTATCTTGATTGAGTTTGAAGGCTATTGAATCCAGTGCTTGGTATGCGATGGCACTTAATGTGTCCTGATTAGTGTCAAAATAAATAATTTTACTTATGCTTTTGCTAGTATTTGCACTTGGCATCTCGCTCAAGGGATAGGCGTGTACATCCTTAAAATCGATACTATCTGCGGATTTTATTGCATGAATGTCAAAATCATCAATATAAAAATAGTAACTCATGCCGTGGCCGTCATCAGGGAAAGCGTAAGGCTTATTGGGGCTATAAAAGGCTCCAACCACAACATATTTTATTGTTGATCTTGGTTTTATCAGAAATTCAAGGCGATACCACTGTCCGAACTTTACACTATCCACCAAAAATGGACTATCACTATTCAACATACATTCCGGATTGCTCAGTTTAAATTTGTTTTCTGAAAATGCTATTCCAAAATTTTTAGGGAAATCCGGGAAATAGAAAGTACCGTCACTTTTTAGGATATGTACCCAAAAGCTTACGGAATAAATGCCTGATGTATCAAGAGGCTCAATCAATTTTGTCTGAATGTTGCCCCCACTTCCAGTCCCGCATTTTCCACCTTTTGGAGTTATCCAAAGCCTGATCATGGAATGTCCTGTATGGGGCTTGCATTTGTCGAAACTATAACCCAATGATTCAGTTTGCCATTTATTAGCCTTATACTTTGTAGAAAACAATGCACTCATATTCGCAGAGGCGATAGACTCCCAACCCTGAACAGTTCGGGAAAATTCTGCGTTTTCCAAAAAAGTTGCTTGCTGCAACCTTTGCAAAGGCAATAGGTGGTACTCAAATCCAGAGTTGGACACAAGGTTTTGGCCTTGCACCGTCATATAATTGAATAAAAACAAAAACAATAATAAACGCATTGATCTTTGGAATAGAAATAAAACTGTAACAATCACGCTACTGTAAGGTCAATGTTCAACACCGAAGATACAGCAGCGTGATAAGACAATTGTTAGTTTGTCAATTACTTGAACTATACAAGGTCGCCCGTGGAATCATCCGAGTTTGCATCTTTGGTTTTTCTAACGTCATCTCCACCGCCAGCATCGGTATGAGCGGTATCGTGCGTGCCAGTACCCGGGCGTTCTGTTTCAATTTTGCCACCAACAATTGCATTCAAATTCTTGAGGGCACTGGGAGAGAACAATTGGAACTTGTCGTCTGAAATTTTTTCGAATTTCATGTCTAAAATGTTATGAATTAACACCCCCTCTTTTCAATCGCCCTCCTCCTCACAGATTCAGGCCGGGTAGGTATAATCCCGGCTCCTCCACCCCTCACTCGCGCGAACTGCAAAAGAGTCAAGAAGCAGTACAAAGTTCCAGCCGCTTCCTATCAAAAATTGAGAGTTTGCGAAAAAAGTCAAAACATTTTTCGCCGCCTTGAATATTGAGCAATTTTTCATCTCCTACCACAAATTCAACCTTCCAGATCACAGCCTCAGTATAATAATAGGTACGGGTCTGTTTGTCGTAAGCGATGGGGAACCCCTGGTCTTTCAGGCGTTCCATCAGGCGGTGCCTGGGCTTGTGGCAGGGGCATAATCTGGTTTCATTTTGAATTCAGGCAATACTTCACGCATGCCATAATAATCTATGGCTTTCTGTTTGAGCGGATTGGTGCTCCACTCCTCCCACTCGCAGGTATAAGGGTTGTAGCCGCATTTGAGGGGCTTGGAGTACATATCTTCCGGGTTTTCGATGTAGCCACGACAGTCCGTACAGATGTACCGAAACTCACAATCCTTGCATACCGCGATTTGGTCTTTGGTGACGTTCCAGTATTTTTTAAAATCAGGATGGTCCAGGGCTTCTTGAAGCGTGGTGTCTTTTATGTTCCCGAATGACTGGGACATGGAGGGGCAGTTTTTGATGTTGCCTTCCACGTCAATGGAGATTTTGCGGTTTAGGCAGGAGTTGTGGTGGTGGGATTCAGTGAAGGTTGGAATGTTGATTGAAAAGTCCTTTGGAAAAACCTTTCCACAAAACAAAGAGGAGGATATGTTCTCTGCAATATAGTAAATGTTACCATCATGAAAAGGGGCTTCATAAATCAGTTCAGTTTGAGGTGCGGAGTAAATAAAAATGGATGAAATCCTGTGAAATTTTTGCAGCATATCTTGTATGTTACCAAGAAGACATTCGCTTTGATATTGTATTAGAATTTCGATGTTTTCAATGCGAGTATTTTCAAAAAACGACAATAGGTATTCTATTTTTTTGATTGAAAACATAGAAAAATTGCGCAACTGAATATTTTTGCAACCTATTTTATTCAAGGAGGAGACGACTTTAGGTATCACATGCCCAACGTTCTCATCAATATCCCAAATTCCATTTGTGATTGCTGACGGAGTTTTCCACTCTAGCGAAAGTAACGGAAAACTCTCTGGCGCTAGCGTAAAAAAAATTAGTTCCTCTTGCTGTAAAAACTCGAAGTAAGAATCTATTGCAATGCTATTTTCTTGACCGTATATTGATTTTACATATTCAATTGTGGTACCGCTATATCCTGTTATAATAGCGTACAATATATTGGGGATAAAATGGATTCTTTGCCTCTGGAGGTCACAAATGCTGGAGCGCTTTGCGCCTTTAACTGGCAAGCAGCTTGCAAACAAAGCAAACGGAATGGCTTGGTTCATATTAGATAATCTTACTAATTGGTTTATAGAATTTAGAAGGTCTATATGTGTCTGTTTGATATTCTGGCACTGAAATTAATTTTGGTGTTATGGGGGTCATTGGCCGCTCCTTTTTATCATTCTCTCTTATCAAGTGTTGGAAACCGATTGGCAGCATTTCCAACTCTTTTTTTGAAAAAATTCTTTGCTTACTCATGATAGAAATTAGGTTTGAGCATGTCTGAAACTTGTTTTTGCGCTAGATGGATGTAGTTCTACATAAATACTTAGAGGTTGGTTAAGTGTTTTGCTATTTTTTCCTCAATATAATAGTTGCAATTTTTAGAAAGCCAGCCAAATTGACCGATGTGGTTAACCTCGAGAAACACAAATTGGTTTTCAGGTGTTACTATGATATCAATAGAGCCAGTATCTATGTTCAGTAGTTTGATGAAAGCGAGCAGTTTTATTTTGATTTCATGAGGCAAAGAATATGGTACGCATCGGTTTGGACATTTCCTATCGTAATTCCTGAAATCAACTTTTGTTTGAGTGTTTGATTGCGAAAATATTGCCATAGAATAAAATTCACCTGCAATAAAGAATACACGCAACTCATACGATTTCATTATTTCTGTCTGAAGGAGGGTGGGGAAAACCCTGTTCGACAAAAATTGAAGATTATTAGGCTCAACCTGTTTTGTTTCAACCGCCCAAATCCTATTTCTTTTGTGGATTAAGAAAATATCTTTTATAGCTTTAGTAATAGAATTACTAAAACCTTGCAAGCTTTCTTTTTTAGAGGTCACCAAGGTTTGAGGAATGCATAAACCTGCCGAAGCGGCCTTCACAAGGTCTATTAGTTTATTATGGTTCTCCTCTTTGGCAAGAGACCCAAGGTGTGGCCTTTCTTCTAACAAAAACAATATAAATTTCTTCAGAACTTGCCACTCTTCTTCTAAAATCCGAATCGCTTGCCTTTTGTTTGACATTAAGGCTGGCTTAAAAGTTGTCAAGTCTCCACGGCGATACCAAAATTTTGAAATTTTATCAAACAAATAATACGAATTATCTGCCCCAAATAATGACATGTTTATCGAGCCGTTTTCATAGACCTCAATACACATATTTGAAATAGGAACATCCCCATTCAACCTGACAAATTCAGTATTTGAGTGTAATAGCCATTCAATTACTTCCGCAGTAGAATGGTCCGCCTTAACTGTCATAATCAACAACATGAAAATTTAATTTTTGTATAAATCAAAATGCGCAATAACAGCCTCTTTTGGGATTCCAGAAATAACAGCCATGTTGCCAGATAGCCTGAATCCATTATCAGGATTTTTTATCTTATATTTTATTGCGTTTATTTCCATTTCAATAGTTGGAAGACCAATTTTCTTTCGCTCTTTATTTATCTTTGCCTTACTTATGTTGCATATTTTCGGAATGTAGAGTGTATCATTGATCATAATAAGTGGCTCAATGCAGTAGTCAAACTGATTCTGATTTTGGCAGATAATACGGGCAAATGTATATGGCGGCATATTTCTGTCTTCAAGCGCAGATTTTATGATATCGCCGACACCATTGAACCCACTTTGCATTGAATGCAGTAGTAACAAATCTTGAGGAGGAACATAATAACCTTTTAAGTTGGGGGTGCAAGTGATCCCAATGAGGGATTCAGAAGGGTAACCGTATTTATTTATCAGCAATTTTAGTTTTTCATAATTGTTATGGAACACTTTAAGTGTTGAGTCTCGAATGCCCCTTCCTATAGATTGATCATCAATAAGTAAAAGTTCAAGTGACTCCTTATATTCATAGTGTATAAACTTTTGCTGCTCTTTTGCCAGTAGAAGCTTGTTCCAAATTGTATCGTTATTTTTTATTTTCGGATATATATTAAAAAAATCGACACACAAGCCTTTTTCAATTAGTTTCCGGGCATTGTAACCTGCAAAATCAATATCGTTTACAAGCATAGAAACCTTAAATGCGTTAAAATAGTGGTCTGCAAATCCTGAATTTCCCTTTAAAGCCTGTTTGTAATACTTGTCTGCGCTCATATAATCACCTATTATGATTGATTGCTCTGCTTTATTCACAAAACTAAAATATTTTTTTGGACTGCTACAAGCGATAAGAAAAAAAACAAGGCTCAAAAACACGTTTTTCATAGAAAATTTTGCGAATCACGCACATTTTAAGATAATATAAAAAACAATAAATCCAAACTGCAAACTATGTGTTTACACATTTTTCACAGTTTGGGTTAATGTATGCCAAAGGGCTCAGACAGTCATGTGGGAAAAAACCTTCGCCCGAATATGAAAACTTAGCTGTTAGCTACCCATCCTTGGTAATCTGTAGTGTTTATGCTACCATTAGAATTGTAAGATTGAGTATCCGAGGTGTAAGTCCCGCCGGCAACACCTCCAGCCGTTGTGTCGCAGGTGCAACCGCCATTCGGGGCACTTGTGGCAGCACCTCCGTAAACAAACTTTGCTTCTGAGATAATTGTTGGAGAAAAAATATCCAAAGCCAGTGATTGAAACTCGTTCTTCATAACATTAATGATTGATAATTTACATCCCTCTTTTCAATCGCCTTCCTCCTCTTAGATTCAGGCCGGGTAGGTATAATCCCGACTCCTCCACCCCTCACTCGCGCGAACTGCAAAAGGTCAAGAAGCAGTACAAAGGTCCAGCCGCTTCCTATCAAAAATTGAGAGTTTGCGAAAAAAGTCAAAATTTCTTTCGCCGCCTTAGATGTTGAGCAGTTTTTCATCTCCTACCACAAATTCAACCTTCCAGATCACAGCATCAGTATAATAATAGGTACGGGTCTGTTTGTCGTAAGCGATGGGGAACCCCTGGTCTTTCAGGCGTTCCATCAGGCGATAGACACTGCATTCTGAGATGTTCGTCAGGTCACCAGTGCTCTGTTGCAGGTGGACGTGCTGAGCCGTCACTTCGCCAATAAATTGATTGGCTTTTACAGGTGTAACTTCATCAACCCAGGCAGGTGGATGATTAATGACAGGCACATAGGCATAATGCCCGACGGCGACGGCACCGTTTACCGCGTTGTACGTTCCAGCTTCGATGGAGTACATTGGTGTGCCGTTGGGCGAGGCCATATCAAGTCCGTAGT
>JBBQLD010000034.1:0-18764 GCA_038327555.1 Chitinophagales bacterium | reverse complement strand
CATATCAATGCTGGAATTTTTTCCATTGTGAACATGACCAATAAGTCCGCCCCGGTGCTGATCAACACCCAAAGCACCCCTACCAATTTCACCCACAATACCTGGCTTGGAGAAGATCGGAAAATAGTATTTACGACCGATGAAACCGGCAACTCTTTCCTGGCCGCCTATGATGTTAGCGACCCTACCGATATCAAATTCCTGGATAAAATGCAGACCAACCCCGGTGGAGGGAGTATTGTGCACAACACCCATATTAGAGGCAACTATGCCATCACATCCTGGTATACGGAAGGACTGACAATCGTTGATGTGACAAAGCCAAACAATCTGGTGGAGACAGGGAAATATGACACCTACCCACAAGGGGGCGGTGGAGGTTTTGATGGTTGCTGGGGGGTGTATCCTTATTTGCCTTCTGGCAATCTGGTCGCCGGAAATATCGCCCCCGGAGAACTCTGGGTGCTTACGCCCAATTACCAGCGCGCCTGTTATCTGGAAGGAAAAATAACGGATGCCAGCAATGGAGCGGCCCTCCCCGGCGCTACAGTACAGTTCGTTGGAAACAACACCGCTGCAAAGATTACTGGTGCCAATGGACTGTATAAAACGGGTCAGGCCATGTCAGGTGTAGTGCAGGTACAAGTGAGTAAATTCGGTTATTTACCTGTCATTACTTCCGCCAATTTAATTTCGGGCGAGGTGACAATACTTGATGTGACGCTTTCTGCTGCTGCTAATTTTACCGTAAGTGGCGAGGTAATTCGGGCCGACAATTCAGCCCCCATTCCAAATGCATTAGTCTCCATCATCTCCGCAGATGCCACGTTCAACATCACAGCCGACGCCAATGGCCAGTTCAACATCCCCAATGTAGTAGGAGGGATTTATGATATCGTAGCGGGAGCTTGGGGCTACAGATATAAAGTAGAAACGCATATCATTAGCGCCAACGAACAAGTAGTATTAGCCTTGGAAAAAGGCTATCAGGACGATTTTGTGTTCGATTACGGCTGGCAAGCAAGTGGCACTTCAAATGAAGGCAAATGGGAACGCACCGATGCCCCGCTTACAGTAGTCTTTAACGGATTTAACCTTTCTCCCGGGGCAGACGTGTCAGGAGACATAGGCTTTTCCTGTTACGTGACAGGCAATTCATCTGGGGATATTGATGTAGATGATGTAGAAAATGGCACATCCATCCTGAGCTCTCCATTTATGGATTTGAGCAATTATCTCAACCCACGCCTATCTGCACAAATCTTTTTTCTTAGTGCAAATATCAATCAGCAATTCATTGATTCTATCAAAGTATACATCAGCAACGGAACCCAAGAAAAACTGGCCTGGAAAAGCAAGGGCGACAATTTTGACTGGCAACTGGTACAATTTGATGCGACGGATTTTGTACCCCTGAGTAATACCATGAGAATCCGGGTGGTATGTTTTGACAATCCAAGCGGCGCAATATTCGACACTTACGAATCGGCTTTTGATCAATTCAATGTAGTGGATCAACCGCTTGGAACAAAGGATCTGGAGCCAACAGTCTTGCTCTCGGCCATGCCCAATCCGTTTCAAAGCACAACAGCCGTCGCTTACAAAAACGTTGAAAACAAAAGCCAGTTGAAGGTTTTTGATCTGGCGGGGCGGTTGCTGCAAAGTTTTGAATTAGAGGGTGATTCAGGTCAGGTTACCATTGGGACAGGTTTGCCCAAGGGGATATATTTTGTCCGAATCGAGCAAGCTGGACAACTTTCTAAGTCTTTGAAGGTGGTGAAAGCGAATTGAATATTCCTGAAAACTGGATGTCCGCAGTGGAGGTCTGTGCACTAGGTGAGGCGATTTGGAAAACATGAAAAAAACGCGAATTTCAAAAGAAACCCCAATTTTGCGCAGCAATTTAAGACATGTACCCGGCATCCATCACCCAAGCTTTCCGAAAAAAATTCGGCGAATCCCCAATCCTCATAGTCCGTGCCCCAGGGCGTATCAACCTCATTGGCGAACACACCGATTATAACGAGGGCTTTGTGCTACCAGCCGCCATTGACCGGGCAATATGGTTTGCTGTGTCGCCAAGGGATGATCAAAACCTTCATTTTCAGGCACTTGATCTTGAAGAAGATTTTCAAGGAGAGATAAATAACATACAGAAATCGCTGCTTGGCTGGCCCAATTACCTGCTGGGTTGTTTCTCCGAACTACGCCGCGGCGGCCATGCGATTGGCGGGATAAACCTCGTTTTTGGCGGCGATATCCCACCTGGTGCCGGGCTTTCAAGTTCCGCAGCTATGGAAAGCGGGATACTGTTTGCGGTAAACGAACTTTATCAGCTTGGACTTTCTCGCCTTGAACTTGCCCGGCTCGCTCAGCGTGCCGAGAATAATTTTGTGGGCATGAACTGCGGAATCATGGATATGTTCGCCTCCTTACTTGGGCGGGAGGGATGCGCCCTCAAACTTGATTGCCGGACGCTCCAGCACGAATTCATCCCCATTCAAACCGACGATACTGCCATCTTGCTCTGCGATACTGGCATTAAACACCAGCTCGTAGCATCTGAATACAACACCAGGCGACAAGAATGCGAAGAAGGGGTGCGACATTTGCAGCAGACTTCGCCAAACATTCGAAGTCTCCGGGATGTGGATTTAGAGATGCTTTTGTCAGAAAAACCCCGATTGCGTGCGGTAGTCTTTCAGCGGTGCAAATACGTCCTGGAAGAAAATGAGCGGGTAAAACAAGCTTGTAATTTATTGAAAACGCAGGGTTTAAAAGCAATTGGCTCGTTGTTGTACGCCAGCCACGAAGGTTTAAAAAACGAGTATCAGGTCAGCTGCCCCGAACTTGATTTCCTGGTGGATCAAACGCATGACAGCTTCTCCTTTTTTGGAGCCCGAATGGTGGGCGGTGGGTTTGGAGGTTGTACATTAAATCTTCTAAAAAAGGATTCCGTAGCTGATTTTCAATCGTTTATTAGCAAAAAATATAGCGAAAAGTGGGGAAAGGAACTTCGGACCTGGGAGGTGAACATCATGGGGGGGGTTATGGGTTATTGGTTATGAGTTATTAGTTATGAGTTATTAGTTGAAAACAACAAGCAACCCATATTACTCCCATTCAAAAAAAAACATGAACATACTCGTCACCGGCGGCGCCGGATTTATTGGTTCGCACACCGTAGTTGCACTAGTCGAAGCTGGGTTCAACCCGGTGATTGTGGACGATTTTTCAAACTCGGAACCGTCTGTATTGGCAGGCTTGCGGGAGATTTTGGGCCGCGATGTACCCTGTCATGCCCTGGATTGCAATAATTATTCTGCAATGCGGCAAATTCTCCGCGATGAAAAAATCGACGGTGTCATTCATTTTGCCGCATTCAAAGCGGTGGGAGAATCCATGCAAGAGCCTTTGGCATATTACCAAAACAACCTGGGGTCTCTACTCACGCTCCTTGACGCGATGCTCTCCGAAGGTTTATCAAATCTCATTTTTTCTTCTTCTTGCACGGTATATGGCGAACCAGACGCTTCTCCGGTTACCGAACAAACGCCTGTAAAACCAGCCGCATCGGTCTATGGAAACACCAAGAAGATGGGCGAGGAGATTCTCCGCGACGTAGCGGCTGCTAAACCCTTGAAATGTATATCCTTGCGGTATTTCAACCCAATCGGTGCACATCCATCCGCGCATATCGGCGAATTACCGCTGGGGATCCCAAGCAATCTTGTACCTTTTGTGACCCAAACGGCTGCCGGGCTCCGCGAATCACTGACCATTTTTGGCAATGACTATCCAACACCCGACGGAACCTGCATCCGGGATTTTATCCATGTAATGGATCTTGCAGAAGCACACGTTGCAGCACTTCGGTATTCGATACAAAGGCCAGAAAGCAGCTTTTATAATACATTCAATCTTGGAACAGGGCAAGGAAACACCGTCCTAAACCTGATTAAGACTTTTGAAAAAATCAGTGGCCTTCCCCTACCCTACTCCATTGGGCCGCGCCGAGACGGAGATATTGTGGCCGTTTGGGCTGATGTCAAAAAGTCCAGTACTTTGCTTGGCTGGGAAGCCAAACGTTCACTCCAGGATGCACTTGAGGATGCCTGGAGGTGGCAACAACGCTTGGGAGGTTGAATTTGGATATTGGGATATTCAAAAAACTTTAGTTGCTCCAGTTGAAAGTACCTTTCACTATGATGAACCGCAAGACAAATCTCCATCGCCTCGCAACCGAAAAATTCGATCTCTGCATCATCGGCGGGGGAGCTAGTGGTGCAGGCGCCGCGCTGGATGCGGTATTGCGCGGATTGAAAGTTGCGCTCATTGAACAAACTGATTTCGCTGCCGAAACGTCAAGTAGGAGTACCAAACTAGTACATGGAGGGGTCCGTTACCTAGAGCAAGCCTTCAAAAAACTTGACTTGGCCCAACTTAGGCAAGTGCGTCATGGGCTGGAGGAACGGCGTATTGTGTTGCAAAACGCGCCCCACCTGGCCCATCCACTTGGCTTAGTTACGCCCGTTTTTAGTTGGTGGGAAGGCTTTTATATCTCGGTTGGCTTGAAACTCTATGATTGGTTTGCTAAGCATCGAAAGCTGGCCAACCCAGTCCAGAAGATGAATGCGCTGCCCTCCAGCCGCTGGCTCAGCAAAAAAGAGGCGCTGCAAATGGTACCCGGGCTTTCGCCAAACATCCATAGCGCGGTGCTGTATTATGACGGCCAAATGGACGATGCGCGGTATTGCCTTGCACTTGTTCAGAGTACTGCCGAATGTAAAGAGGGTGTCGTGGCAAACCATTTAAAAGTCACGGGCTTCCGGAAAGATGATGCTGGAAAATTGACAGCGGCGTTGGTAAAGGACAGCATGAATGGCAGCCCTGCCTTCGAGATAAAAGCAACAAGATTTCTAAACTGTACTGGCCCGTATGCCGACGCCATTCGCCAGTTGGCAAACCCTGATTTATCGCCGCGCATTCGTCCATCCAAAGGGGTTCACCTCATACTCCCGCTCGATATTCTCGGCAGCAATCATGCGATGCTCATCCCCAAAACCAGGGACGGGCGTATGGTGTTTGCCATTCCTTTTGAAGGCAATTTACTGTTGGGCACTACAGACGAGCCGTATAAAAATCTGGAGAGTGAACCTGTTTTGGAAGCCAAGGAGGTCGATTTTTTGCTCGAAACCTTGCAACCCTTCGTGGCCAAAAAGATTGAAAAAGAGCAGGTCAAAGCGGGCTTCGGCGGAATCCGGCCACTGCTTTCCCCTTCCAGTTCAGTCCTTTCAGGGAAAGCTACCAAATCCCTCTTACGTGATCATGAGGTAGAATGCGATGTAGTTTCCGGCCTATTCAGCCTATTGGGCGGGAAATGGACTACCTACCGTTTGATGGCGCGAGATGCCGTGGATGCTGCTTTCCATGGCATTGAACTCCGGGATAAGAACGGACAAATAGCCACTTCCGACACAGCAGATCATGGCTTGGTTGGATCTGCGGATTACACGCCAGACTTTTGGAAAAAACTTCACGCTGAATTCCATTTTGATGAAGATATTTGTCAACATTTGGCCTCTAAATATGGCTCGCGCGCTACGTTAGTGGCAGATTTAGCCCTTAAAAGACCGGAATTAGCAGCACGCATCATGCCTCATTTACCATTCCTGAATGCTGAAATCGTGTATGCCGTTCAGGCAGAAATGGCACTAAGCCTCCGGGATTTCCTAGCCCGAAGAATTCGGCTCGAAATCATGGACTGGGAAGCGGCCAAACAGGCTGCTCCCGTAGTGGCTAAATGGATGGGAGAAATCTTGGGTTGGTCAGCAATTGAACAATATGCACAGACCGCCGAGTATGTGGCATTATTGGATTCCTTTGTTGAAAAAGCGAAATTAACGTAAGTTTATGCGCCTGTTTTTGATCTGTTTGAACGCATTATTCGCATAAGTTACAATTATATCATCCTGCTTAGGCTAAAGCTACGGCGGGTAAACAAAATTATGAACTTCTTTTTAGCTGAACTTCTCGGTACCGCCCTGCTAATTCTACTTGGCAACGGTGTAGTAGCTGGCGTGGTACTGCGCGGCACCAAAAACGAAAATTCTGGCTGGCTCGTCATCACAATTGGCTGGGCACTGGCAGTCACATTTGCCGTGTATGCCGTCGGCCATGTAAGCGGGGCACACCTGAATCCTGCCGTAACCTTGGCACTCGCAGCTACCGGGCAGTTTGACTGGGCAAATGTTGGCCCCTATATCGCCGGGCAGATGCTGGGCGCAATGTTGGGTGCGGCTTTGGTGTATCTTCACTACCTCCCGCATTGGGCGCGAACAGAAGACGCCGGTGCAAAACTTGCTGTTTTTTGCACTGCCCCGGCTATTCGTCACGCGCCTAGCAATTTCATCAGCGAGTTTATCGGAACTTTTGTGTTGATGTTTGGCCTTTC
Source organism: Chitinophagales bacterium (assembly GCA_038327555.1). Lineage (GTDB taxonomy): Bacteria > Bacteroidota > Bacteroidia > Chitinophagales > Saprospiraceae > M3007. The sequence goes on along the minus strand of JBBQLD010000034.1, from coordinate 12,310 downwards.
AGCTCTGGGTGCTAACCGATTTGCAGAGGGATTAAACCCGCTTTTGGTGGGCGCACTCGTACTCTCCATTGGGCATTCGCTGGGCGGCACTACGGGGTATGCCATTAACCCGGCCAGAGATTTGGGCCCGCGAATTGTCCATGCGCTACTGCCGATTCCGGGCAAGGGGGGCTCTGATTGGGGCTATTCCTGGATTCCGGTTATTGCGCCGATTTTAGGGGGCATTTGCGGCGCTGTGGCTTATCGAACGCTATTGATGTAATAGACTTGTGGTCTTAGCGCTTGTGCGGCACAACTGGCGGATTTCCTCAAACGCCCCGGTTACTATGTAACGATGAAATAAGGAACGGTTTAAGTGGAGCGAACTGGCTACAATTCCTCCAAGGCCAATTGCCAAGGCATCAATTGGCCCAATTCCATGTCCATGTGCTGCTGACCAGCATAGACCAAATATTGCTGCATCTGGGTGTTTCCATTTGTTTTTTTCCAGTATTGAAGCCCGGAGAGCAAGCGCGAGTTGAATGTCTGGCTTGATTTGATTTCTATAGCCTTGGTCTTGCCATCTTCCTCTATCAATAGGTCTACTTCATTGCCTTTCTGATCTTGCCAAAACCAAAAAGATGGTTTTTTCCCTGCGTTGCTGCGTTTTTTATACAACTCGGCGATGAGGTAGTTCTCAACAATATTACCCAAATAATGGTGCGTGTCAAGTTGCATCGGGGCACTGATGCCCAATAAATGGCAAACCAGCCCGGTATCGAAAAAGTACATTTTGGGCGATTTAGTCTGGCGTTTATTGAAATTCTGGTGGTAAGGCGGCAGCATAAAAATCATGTAAGATGCCTCGAGCACCGAAAGCCATGCTTTTATAGTATTGACGGCTACGCCTACATCCGTAGCAAGATTCGACAGGTTGATGGGTTGGCCTACCCGCCCAGCGCACAAACGCATGAACCGAGAGAAAAGGGACAAGTCGCCCACATTTTTGAGCGAGCGCACGTCGCGTTCGAGGTAGGTCTGGATGTAATTGTTGAAAAAAACCTCCTGCGGCACGGACGTGGTATGCAAAACAGGATAACCTCCTCTCCATGCAGCTTCTTCCAACCGAGCAGGAGGCGTTGTAGCCAGAATTTCAGGATATGCAAACGGGAGTAAGTTCAAAATTCCCACACGGCCCGCTAGTGACTGGGTAATATTCTCCATCAAGAGAAAATTTTGCGACCCGGAGAGTATGAAACGAAGCGATTTGTCCGCGTCAACTTTGGTTTGGAGGTATGAAAATAATTGCGGTACCCGCTGCACCTCGTCCAGAATCGCACCTTGTGGAAAAGAATTCAGAAAGCGGCGGGGGTCTTCCGTAGCCAATAATTGTACGTCGGGGTCTTCCAAACTGGCGTATGGGAGTACTGGGAAGAGGTTCTGCAGCAAAGTAGTCTTCCCTGATTGACGTGGGCCTCCCAAATAAATCACGGGATACCACTTGCTATGGGCTAGCAGCGCACTTTCGATTTGGCGGTGTAGAAACATGATACAAAAGTACAAATTTGCAATTTAATTGCAAATTTGTACCATAATTTTTTCAAAAAAAAGGGCCTGTTTGCACAGGCCCTTCCTCAGGCAAGTTGGGATTTGGTTGGGTTGGGTTTATACAGGGTGGATTAGCCCAAACTTGCAGCAGAACCATTTCATCCATACTTGGGAAGAACAGTTCCACTGCATCAGGGGCGAGGGCTTGGGGTTTAGGTCATTTGGGGTCTAGCTTCAAAAGGGCGATACAGGGTTATAGGGCCATGTCAGACATGGCAATATTCTTGAAGGCAATCTTTTGATGGGTGAAGGATTATGAACGATTGAGGTATTTTTGAATAGCCTCGGTGCGGTTGTTCACTTGAAGTTTCTGATAGATATTGTGGGTATGTTTTTTCACCGTACCCTCTGCCAGTTTCTTTTCCGGGTCGTTTTCATTGGTTAATTTGTCGGCTATTTCTTTGTATAAAAATCCTTTGGACAAGTATTCCAGAATTTCCATTTCGCGGGCAGTTAGTTGTTGCACAAGCACGATATCAGAAGGTGCTTTATGGAAACTGGCAATGATTTTTTGCGCAATTTGAGCACTCATGGGTGCCCCGCCTCGCCAAAATTCGTCTACCACATCCCTCAATTTATTGGCCACATCACTTTTCAGGATATAGGCCCCTGCGCCCACTTTCAAGGCTTCAAATACCTTTTCATCTCCGCCGTGGGCTGTTATGACTAAAAACTTCAATCCGGGGCTGACTAATTTAAGGCGAAGCATACATTCAATTCCTCCGATATCTGATTTTTCCAGACCTAGATCCATGATCACAATATCAGGGTTTTCACGCGGGATATTGGCCAACGCCTTTTCGGCTATATCAAATCTGCTTATGACTTGAAAGCGTGGTTCATCCCCTAGTTCTTCAACCAGCCAATCTTGAAATTCGGGGTCGTCTTCGACGATGCTAATTTTGATTAAATCGGACATTGGGCGGTTGTTTGATTTGATTTGGTGAAACAAAGGTCGAGTGAAAAAGAGACCCTGACAATACCACTTTAGTTTACGGCAAGGGAGCAGTCAAATTAACCGTCATCCCACCTGCCGCATTTCGTTGCCATTCAATATGACCTCCTACAGATTCCATTCGTTTTACGGTAGTGCGCAGGCCCTTTCCTTTACCTGCTCTTTCTCCCGGTTCAAATCCTTTCCCATTGTCGCGAATGGAAATCAACAATTGTGCTCCGACTGAAATATTCAATTCTACGGCAGTAGCATCAGCGTGTTTTAGAATGTTATTCAAGCATTCTTTTACGGTAAGCATTATGTTATGTCGGTATTGGCTGCTGAGTGATCGATCTGGAAAATCACTAGGCAATTCAAGTTTTGCAGTAATGGCATTGTCATCCAAAAACATTCCTGCGTACTGCCGTACATAGGCTAACAGGCTACTCAGTGAATCATTTTGGCTGTCCATAGCCCAAATAATGCCCCGCATATTGTTGACCAATCCGATAGAAATTTGCGACACACGCTTGAGTACAGTTTGGAGTTCATCCGGCGATTGAATTCGTTTGGCCCGCTCGCTGGCAAGTCTGATGGTGGACAGTCCGCCTCCAAGTTCGTCGTGCATCTCGTCGGCGATACGGTTGCGCTCTTGTTGGAGCGAGAGTTCGTTTTCCAGAAGCAGTTGTTTGCGTTCCGCTTCGCGTTGTTGTTTCTCGAGCGCAAGCTGTTGGAGCCGCAGTCGATATCGGTAATAAAATGCCGTCCCAAAGCCAATAAAAGCCAATGCCAACGCGGCCATGAGCGATTTGAACCACCAAGTGTCGGTAAAATGCGGATGAATGGCCAGAGCCAAAGTACGCGGGTATTCCTGCCATATCCCTTCCGAATTGCAGGCGGTTAATTGGAATTGATAGTGGCCTGGGCGAAGATTGGCATAGGTAATAAAATTTTGGGTGCCGAGTTCGACCCAGGCTGTATCGTTGCCATTGTTCAGGAGTCGCACTCGGAATTTGTTCATCTCTGGATCCGTATATTCCAGGGCCGCTAGTTCGATGCGAAGCGTATTTTCGTTGTAGGCCAAGTCAATACGATTGGCCATTTCAATACTCATGGTATCACTGTGCCATTCCTGATCGTGGATTTTCAGGCCTACGATGGCGAGTTTGGGCGGAGTGCCGTTGTCGTGAATGGAGTCCGGTGAGAAGGTGTCCAAGCCTTCTTTTCCAGCAAACCAAACCCGTCCATTACTAGCCAACAGGGCGGCTCCCCGGCAATATTCATTGGATGCCAAACCGTTTCTGCGGTCATAAAGCTGGAATTGCTCTTTTAGTGCTGACAATGGTTGGTATCTGACAATGCCCTTGTTCGTACCCAGCCATACGCGCCCCTTCTGGTCAGGCACAAGGCTTTGGATGTATTCATTGGGCAAACCATCTTGTTCGCCAATTCGTACAGCCTGCCAATCCAAGGCGTTCACTTTAAGTAGGCCATTGGCCGTTCCAACCCAAATTGTGGAGGAGACTAGGCGATCTTGGGCGATTTGATTGACGATTCCGGTATGTTCATAGGTAGCAAGGCGTTGAGCAGTCAGGTTATCCAAAAGTTTAAAAACCACCAATTGGTCGCTAGAACCTACCCACACCAAGCCATTTTTATCAATAAAGAGCGCAGTCGTTCCGTCTCTCGAAAAAGGCAATTCTTGTATGACACCAGTTTGTGCCGATACCGCACAGAGTCCCTTTGTTGTGCCTATCAATAAAATATTGGGGCTCCAGGATAGTACACAGTTGTTGACAGGGGTGATTTTTGAGGGATTCGAGCTCAGTTTTTTCCAGGTCGCCGCTTCCGGACTTACCTCTTCCCAACCTGTTGAAGAGAATAATTGAGTTTTTCCCGCTGCATTTTTACATAATGCCGGAAATTTAGGTAGCGCCAAAGTTTTCTTAAACCTGCCTTTTGAGTCGAATTGATAGCTCAAATCATTAAAGGTCAAACTCCATATCTGGCCTGATTCGTCCTCATAGATTTGTGAGAAATCTAGATTTTCTTTTTGGCTGCTCTGCATTGGGTGCTCAAAATGGCGCAATTTTAGTCCGGAATAGTACACCCCTTTGCCTGGGGCAGAACACCAAATAAGTTGATCTGTGGTAACGTTGACCGACTTGGCTTGAATTTCGGTTAATTGCCCCTCAACATTGGCGGAAAGCTTACCCTGGAATTCAAATACTGATGTTTGGGTATTGAAAAACCACAAATTTCCTTCCATTGAAACCACCACCAATTGTTTTTCCCCCGACCAGTCCAAAGACCGAATTCCGCCGTTACCTTCCTTTAGAGGCAGTAAACGCCCACCTTTGGGGTCGGCAGGGTCGTAGGCGAGCAACCCCTTATTGGTGGCAAACCAAGCCCTGCCTTGTTTATCGCTTACTACTTTATAGCAAATTACGCCTTGATCGTCAAACCAAGTGTGACGATCTACTACCGCTCCGAATTGGTCAAAGTTGATCATTTCGAACCCTGGACCGTAAGCCCAGAACGAAACAAACAGGCGTTTTCCAATGCCATCCATCTCACTTAAAGCACATCGTGCTGCCTTGGGTAGCGCGCTCACCCATGTAAAAGCATCTGTTGCAGTAGGGCGTTGAGTATCAAAAATGAAAAGTGAATCAGAAACCGACATCCACAACTTTTCTACGCCATCGAGATAAAATGCGTAGTGAGATTGGTCTATTCCCGTTTGCGCTCCAAGGTGAAGGGTAAAGTGTTCAAACTCTCCCTTCTGCCTTCGATAGCAGTTGACCGCTTTTTCAGTGGTAAACCAGATATCGCCTTTGCTGTCTTCAAAAAATGCGCTTTGGATGTTACCGCCGTAAATAGCATTTGGATCTTTGGGATCGGGTTTGAAAACTTTTGCCTTGCGACCGTCAAAGCGATTCAAGCCGTCTATCGAACTGACCCAAACAAATCCTTGGGAATCTTTAAAGACGTAAGTGTTCGTGCTTTCTGAAAGTCCTTGCAGGGAGGTTAAGCCACAAAAAGGCGATTGTTTCTGCTGCGCAAAGGCAACAGAAACAATCAAGATAAAACTCCAAAATGGCAGGTGCTTTCGCATAGCCCGGGTATTTGAAAAAGGCTGATTAGAGTTTTTGGGTTAAGAGCAAGGTCAATAAGAAAAGGATCAATAACAACAGCGAAAGTGACAGCCCGCGAACCAAAGGATTGTTTTTGAATGCTTCTGAAAAGGAGGGTGAATCAGGTCTAGGTGAATTCGTTAGCGATAGATCGGGTACAAGCGGAGGATCAGGTACAAGCGGAGGATCAGGTGGAAGCGGAGGATCAATAGGACTGAGCCCCTGTTCACCTGATTCTTGAAAAATTCGCGCTACAAATTGAGACGTTGTTCCATTTTTCCAAATAGGTGGGCAAGGAATGCCCAACTGATAAGCTACAGAAGGTCTGGCCATTACTGGCAACAACGGTGGTACTGGATGTGGGTTGAATTTCAAAGTTCTTGCCTTGCCCAGCTCAACAAGGGTAGTCGAAGTACTTGTATAAATATTATAATCAAAATCAAAACTAGCCCTCGAAATTTGAAAACCACGTTCTGTTGGAGGGACGGGACTGGAGTAATAGTTGCCAGTTTCACCCATCTCATAAAAGCCATTTATATCTTGAGTGATACCGGCCAGTTCGCAAAACTTGCCCATATCCAGAAATACTAAGTCAAACTCCCGTGCAGGACTGTTTACTGGCCCTCCTGGAAACGCTCCTGTTATCTTATAGTACCTAAGAAATTGAGCTACAAATACTTTTTCCCAAGTTTGGTCAATTACCTTGAGTACTTGATCCGATGGAGTTATGTGGCCAGGTGGGAGTAGATCGGCAGGTGTTTCAGCATAGTATTTTTCATCGGAGTTGCAAATAATTAGACTGCCTGGGTTATTATTGTCCCAAGCTGCGGCTTTTATCTGTACTCCGTAGGTATGAAAATAGGAATCTACGCCTATTTGGTACACATGAACAATCGGGTATACCATCACTCCACCCAATACAAGTGGTGGATTTAGAGGATTCAGCGGATCAGCTGGATTCGAGTTGATAATATCTATTTCGGCCTTACAATCATTCAGCAATTCTAGAAATTTTAAAGAATATAGCGTAATGGTATAGTCCGCTACTCTAAGGTTGTATTCTTTACCTGTTGCAACTGCCATAGCTTCATAGTCTTTAGTAAAGGATTAGGTGAGTAATGCAATTTCATCTAAACAAATGAATCACGCCTCAAAACTATACATCCCGATCTTAAAACAAGTGTAAACTTTCGTTTACGCAGTAAAATTCTTTAAAGCCGTCAAAAAACGACCTACCCGAGTACCCACCAAAGCAATTGGCAATACTGAAAATGCCATAGTTGTAAGCGGGCCAATTGAAAACCTTTCAGCCCTTCAGAGCGCTTGCATCATAAAAAATCGTCCGCCATGCTCATGCACGTCGGACGATTTTTTATGATAGCACGAAATAAATCTCCTGCTACTTCACATACAACTCAAACTCCACCCGCCGGTTTTGCTCTCGGCCTGTAGCAGTTTTGTTGTCAGCAACTGGTTTGGTTTCTCCATAACCTGCAGAAGCCATTCGAGCAGCTGCAACACCTTTGCTCACCAGATAATCGTAACAAGCTTTAGCACGACGTTCTGAAAGATCTAGGTTCATTTTGTCGTCGCCTGCGGTATCGGTATGACCATCAATATTGAGACTGTACTCCGAGTATTGGTTCATTACAGATACAACTTCATCAAGCACTGCGTATGATTTTTTCAGCAAAACAGCTTTGCCAGATTCAAACTGAACGAGTTTAATGGCGCGTTCCAGCTTGGCCTTATCTTCTTTCTTGATCTCTGGGCAGCCACGAAGTGCAATTACGCCAGGTTTGTCAGGGCAGCGATCAGTGTCATCAAAGATACCGTCACCATCAGTGTCAGGGCAGCCTTTGTGCGCTGAATCACCCTTCTTGTCAGGGCATGCATCATCTTTGTCCGCCACACCGTCGCCATCACGATCAGGGCAACCGAAAGTAGCTGCCGGGCCTTTATCGCCAGGGCACTTGTCTTCTTTATCGGTGATACCATCCCCATCGCGGTCTGGGCAACCCATAGTGGCTGCTGGACCGGCTTCGCGTGGGCATTTGTCTTGAGCGTCGGTAATACCATCATTATCAGTATCTGGGCAGCCTTTCATGGCTGCGATACCTTTTACGTCCGGGCATTCGTCGTCTGCATCCAAGATACCATCGCTGTCACGGTCTGGGCAACCCATAGTTGCTGCCGGGCCTTTTAGGTCCGGGCATTTATCGTCAAGGTCAGCAATGCCGTCGCCATCGCGGTCAGGGCAACCCATAAGGTTAGCCAAGCCAGCTACATCCGGGCATTTGTCATCATTATCTGCAATACCATCGCCGTCACGATCTGGACAGCCCATGAGTGCTTTTAAGCCAGCCACATCGGGGCATTTATCTTCGTTGTCAGAAATACCATCACCATCGCGGTCAGGCTCACCGAAGTACACGACTATACCTAGACCATGCTGCCAGCCTGGACGATTCTCAATAGAGAAGCGATATTGGGTTTGAGCGCTGAGGTATACATTGGGCATCAAACGAAGGTTGAGACCAGCCCCTAGTGGAATATTTAAGTCAAATTCTTGTGTCCTGAAATCCCAGGTAGAACCGAGGCCCATGTGGATATTTGGATTCAAAAGTGATTTGCGGCTGCAAAGATTATTTTGAAGCAATAAATCAAGATTGCCAATCAGTCCGTTTCTGTTCGCCTTGGGGTAAAATGCCGAGCCAATTTTTACTGGCACCATTAACCATGTACCTTTATTTAGGCGGCGGCCATAAGCGATTTCCACTCCTCTTTCGTCGGCATCGTTGAATACATCATCCCAATTTTCCCTAGTAGGCGAAGGGTTGATGTAGTTATTCCAATTGGTACGGAAAGTAAGTGATTGGTTTGGCTGGGCAATCAAATCATTTTGAACCAGCACAAGAGCAAGGATTAAGCAAAGGATTGTCAATAATTTCTTCATAAAAAGATGGTTTGGTTGTACAATTATGTCGATTTAACGATAGAAAATAGAAATGGTCACCTTTTTTAAGGGTGATTTTGGTGCGGCAATGTTAGCCATTTTCCCTAAATCTTGCAGTACCGAATTTTTATCTCTTCTAAATTTGGCAAGTTTTGCACGAAATTCTCAAAGAACATTATTTATCCTCTTACATAGCGGTATTTTTGTTCGAAAAACTGACTGTAATTTTTTTCCTTTGCGCTAATATTGGTTTGGCCGATTCAAAAACCCGTTTCGCCTTACTTAATAAAGCCGAATCAGGCATAGTTCATCACTTCATCACTCTATCACTTTATCACTCTATCAATTAATGAGTTGGCTCTCTAAATTCTTTTCCTCTTCCATTGGCCAAAAGGTCATTATGTCGCTGACGGGGATTTTTCTAATGTTATTTTTGATCATACACCTTTTGGGCAACTTCCAGCTGCTCAAAGATGATGGCGGTGAGGCGTTTAATACTTATGCCTTTTTTATGACGCAAAATCCGATTATCAAGGTCATATCGTATTCCTTGTACGCCTTTATCCTGATTCATACCGTGCAAGGTTTGCGGCTTTGGCTTTCAAATCGTGCATCCCGCGGTACTAATCAATATGCTGTTACCTACACACGAGGCTCGGAGCGTTCCGCCCGCAACATGGCATGGTTCGGCATTGTCATTCTTATCTTTTTGATTTTGCACCTCTGGCAGTTTTGGCTCCAGATGAAATTAGGCGTATTGCCTCCTACAGAAGTCGCGGCTTACGACCACCCCGTTCAAAATCTGTATCTCCCCGTTGCAGAAGCATTCCAGAATATCTACTACGTTGTTTTCTATGTAGTGTGCATGGTAGTCGTCGGCTTTCACCTTTGGCATGGGTTCTGGTCTTCGTTCCAAACTTTGGGCTTGGCGCACCACAAGTACTCGCCAATCATTAAAGGCCTGGGATACGTTTACAGCATAGGGGTCTCTTTAGGGTTTGCGATCATCCCTATCCTTTCTTATCTCTTCAAATAGTAGAATCCTACGTTTGACTCTGACCAGGTTCACAACAGCATCTGTGCTGTAAATCATTAAAAAATTAAAATCGTGGGCAAAACTCACGTTCCAAATATGGCAAAATCTACTGCCTCCGGCTCCACACTTGATTCCAAAATCCCTTCCGGCAAAATGTCTGAAAAATGGGAGGACTACAAAGGACATGTGGCACTCGTAGCGCCCAACAACAAACGAAAAATTGACGTAATTGTCGTCGGCACGGGTTTGGCAGGTGCATCCGCTGCCGCTTCACTCGGTGAACTTGGCTATAATGTAAAGGCATTCACCTTCCATGATAGCCCTCGCCGTGCCCACTCCATCGCGGCCCAAGGCGGTATTAATGCGGCTAAAAATTACCGAAACGATGGCGACTCCGTTTATCGCCTATTCTATGATACCATTAAGGGCGGCGATTTTCGTTCTAGAGAATCTAATGTACACCGACTCGCCGAAGTAAGCTCGGGCATCATTGATCAGTGCGTTGCACAAGGCGTGCCTTTCGCACGCGAATACGGCGGCCTTTTAGATAACCGCTCTTTTGGCGGCACTCAGGTGAGCCGCACGTTCTACGCTCGGGGCCAAACCGGACAGCAACTGCTCATCGGTGCTTACCAAGCCCTTAGTCGCCAAGTGGCGCTTGGAACAGTTAAACTGTACAATCGTCACGAAATGTTAGATGTGGTGACCGTTGATGGTAAATGCAGGGGCATTATCGTGCGTAATTTATTGACTGGCAAAGTGGAACGCCATGCTGCGCACGCCGTTGTTATTTGCTCAGGAGGCTATGGCAATGTGTTTTACCTAAGTACAAATGCGATGATGTGCAACACAACCGCAACTTGGCGGGCGCATCGTCGGGGTGCTTTTTTTGGCAACCCCTGTTACACACAAATCCATCCAACCTGTATTCCTGTATCGGGCGAATATCAGTCTAAACTGACTTTGATGTCCGAATCACTGCGCAACGACGGGCGTGTCTGGGTGCCCAAATCGGCTAAAGACCGCTTGACCGACCCACGCCAAATCGCTGAGGCCGATCGCGACTATTACCTCGAGCGCAGATATCCGGCATTCGGCAATCTCGTGCCTCGCGACATTGCGAGCCGCGCTGCTAAAGTTGCCTGTGATGAAGGTTTGGGCGTAGGCAAAAGTGGCCTGGCGGTGTATTTGGACTTTACAGATGCCATCAAACGAAAGGGCAAAGCAACTGTTGAAGCCGCTTATGGCAACCTCTTCGAAATGTACGAAAAGATTACAGGCGACAACCCGTACGAAGTCCCTATGCGCATTTACCCTGCTGTACACTATACGATGGGTGGTCTTTGGGTAGACTACGAATTGATGACAACTATTCCAGGTTTGTACGCTTGCGGGGAAGCCAATTTTAGTGATCACGGTGCCAACCGCCTTGGGGCATCTGCGCTGATGCAGGGTTTAGCCGATGGGTATTTTGTATTGCCCTACACCATCGGTTCTTATTTGTCTAAAGAAATTAGCACAGGAACCATATCAACCGATCATCCTGAGTTTGAAAAGGCTGAGCAGGAGGTTAATGCACGCATCAAACAACTGACCGCCATCGGCGGCAAACAAAGCGCAGAAAGTTTTCACCGTCGCCTGGGCCATATTATGTGGGATAAATGTGGCATGGCCAGAAATACTGCGGGGTTAAAACAAGCCATTAGTGAAATTCAAAACCTTCGCAAAGAGTTCTGGAGTGACCTGCTTGTGCCTGGTGGGACAGACGAATTCAACCCAGAACTTGAAAAAGCCTGGCGTGTGGCTGACTTCCTTGAGCTTGGCGAACTGATGTGCCAGGATGCATTAGCCCGTGAAGAAAGCTGCGGTGGACACTTCCGCGAAGAACACCAAACCGAGAAAGGTGAGGCGCAGCGCGATGACCAAGATTTCATGTTTGTATCTGCCTGGGAGTGGAAAGGGGAAGACAAAACACCTGAATTGCACAAGGAAAAATTGGAATACGAGGAGGTGAAAGTGGCTCAACGGAGTTATGAATAGAAGCTCATGGGTTTTTAACCCATTTTTGGCTAGATTTCACTAAAATCGATCATTAATATTTTTCAAGATCATGCCATTTAAACACATTTCGTTTATCCTTTTATTGGCTTCGCTCACATGGACGAGCTGCAAAAAAGACGAAGAACCTGATCCAACACCAACATTAGCAGCGCATGCAATCCTGCCTGGTATAGGGATCAAAGAAGTAAAAATTGGCGACGCGGCTCAGGTTGCAATTGACTTGTTTGGCGTACCTTTTCCGTCTAATGCTTCTGCCAATGGCGTTTATACGCACTTTCTGGTTTATGTTTCCAAGGGTGTAGTCATATACTGCGAACCAACGACTGTGGCTACATTCAACGCTCAAATGAAAATCGCCAGCCTCGACCTTTCCGACCCTTTTGACGGAAAAACCGATAAAGGAATAGGCATTGGCAGCACGAAGGCTGTAGTGAAAGCCGCTTATGGCGACCCGACCAGTTCGAGCGCGTTTTTCGGAGATGAGTATGCCATTGGCATTACGTTCGTTTACGATAGTGGAGACAAAGTTGAGTCCATCGTGGTAGAATAGGCCACATTAATATTGACTTCAAGAAGATCTTGCCATGAAACCCAATTTCATC
>JBBQLD010000033.1:0-18859 GCA_038327555.1 Chitinophagales bacterium | reverse complement strand
AAGAGTCGAACAAACCGTCAAAGACTTCGTGCCCCTGCCACTAGCACCCCTCCAATGGAGTTTAGCGGTTGTAATGCACCCGCTCCTGGAAATTTCCAAACTACCCTGATCGGCAGCAGTTCAGTAGATTTAAGTTGGAATTTCGAAGCACAGGCTACTGGTGGATATACCATTCTGACCCGTCGAGCCAGTGATGGTGTACAAGTTAATGCAACCGATAAGTTGCAAAACGAGCTGACTGCGACCATTGCTAATCTTACCCAAGGGGAGGAGTATATTAGCGACATTTACTCGCGTTGCGAAGACGGATCGCGAAGCCAACTTAAAACCAGTGTAAGCTATAGAGCACTCATATTAGAGCTTATTGTGAGTGGCTATACTCCACCAAGTTGTCTCAATACAGTGTGTACCATCTCCAATATTGGCAGCTCTAACGGTTGTTCGTTTCTGAATGGTTCAGAAGATGGATCAACGTATTTTAGGATCAGTAAACCAGGCACTATTCCTAGAGATTTTGAGGTTTATTATGTAAGTGTTGGGAATTATAAGTTTGGCACAGGCAAATCGAATGCAGATTCTGCCTCTCCTTTTGACTTTTTCTGTTCTAATAATACTCCCGATAATTGTACCGGGTCTAACAGCATTATCGTAAAAGCAAACAACCAAACGGTAGCCACACTCAAAGTCTCATTTGGCACCAATACTGCTTCTTCTATTTTGTATTGCGAAACGCTTAGCCCCACAATGATTGTGGAACGGCTTACTGCTTGTCCTACTCGATCAGCGGAACAAACAGAATCTGTTTCATTAACCGCCACCGCTTCCCCGAATCCTTTCTCTGAGACCCTGGAGGTCAAACTAGGACAGGTATCGCAATCGAATGTCCAGCTACAACTTTATAACCTCAGCGGCCAGAAAGTGCTTGGCTTGCAATTCACCGGCAATCAAGCGCAATATTCCTTGCCTACATCAAGTCTCTCTCCCGGCTTCTACTTTCTCCGCATCGAAGCTGATAGCGAAGTCCAAACCCTGAAAGTTATAAAATCTGAGTAAGAACCATCCGTAAATACGTTTTCAAGCCACGGCTCCGGGTTTCTGGGGTTGTGGCTTTTTTTGTGCCTCTCCAATTCCGTCCTTTGTTAAAAAACACCCAATTATAGCGTAAAAAACAAAATGCAATTCTACATTTGCCCCAGCCACGATTACCAGCAGTACTACACCGTTTTCTTAATCTTTTCCTTTCTAACGTGAATCTAGACTCGAAGCCGGAGCGATTGCTGCGGCGTACGCAGCGTTTTTTTGCAAAAAAATCCTCGCTCGTCGCCGCAAGTGCAGCCCTTACAGCAGGCCTTTTTGCCGCCACCCTCTCTTACCTCCAACCTGACAATAGCCCTTCCGCAGCAGCCGTTGTAGTCATTTCTCTCCATGATGCACGCCCGCTCGAATCCCAAAACCTCCGCTGGGGCTTTTTTATGGATGAGTTTACGCTCTCTGAAAAAGTACTTCAGCGCGGCGATATACTCGGCTCCATCCTCATGGATCAAGCAGGACTCAGTTACCCACAGGTGAATAAGCTCGTGGAAAACTGCAAAGACAAATTCAAAATCAATAGCCTCCGCGTAGGTTCTTCGCTTCGTTTTCTGGCCCGCCAGGCTGGCCAGTCACCGGATATAATGATTTACGAACCATCGCCTTACCAATATACCGTTTTTGAGCTGAAAGAACCTTACAATGTGGCAGTGGTGAAGCGCGATGTACAGACTGAAATCGTGGCCGCATCCGGGGTTTTGGAAACCAGTTTCTGGCAAGCCCTCACCGACAATGGTCTCTCCGACGAACTCGCCGATGGCATGATCGATGTATTGGCTTCTTCCGTAGATTTCTACCATCAAAAACAAGGTGACCGCTTTAAGGTGGTGTTCGAGCAACATTACGTTCAAGGTGAAGCTGTAGGAACTGGAAAAATCATTGCTGCACTGTATGAGCGCGAAGGCAAAGAATCCTACGCCTTCCATTTCCAAAAAGAGGGACAAAAAACGGATTACTTCGACTACGACGGTCGCCCGGCACGCAAGGCTTTTTTGAAAGCCCCGGTTAAGTTTAGCCGCATCAGCAGCCGCTACAACTTGCACCGCATGCATCCGATCCTTGGCTACGTCAAAGCTCACCTTGGCACCGACTATGCCGCAGCCTATGGTACACCGATCATGTCGGTGGCCGAAGGCACCGTACTCGAAGCCACTAGGCGCGGCGGAAATGGCAATTTTGTAAAGATTAAACACGACGGCGTTTATCAGACGCAATACTTGCACATGAGCGGATTTGCCAAAGGTGTTCGCGCTGGAACACGTGTTGCCCAAGGTCAAACGATCGGCTATGTCGGTTCTACTGGCTTGGCTACCGGCCCACACTGCTGCTTCCGTTTTTGGAAAAATGGTCGCGAAGTGGATCCACTTCGCCTCAACCTCCCACAGCCACTCCCAATAACCGGGCAGTTATTTGAAGAATACAAGGTCAAGCGCGACGAGTTAATGGCCCTGCTCAACAGCGTGCACTATCGTACACACGATCAACTGGCTGAAGACAAAGCGTCTGGAGAGCATTTGATGAAGGTGGCGCCTTAGGTCAGTTTTGAGTATTTGATAAAACGTAAAATCGGCTGTTTCACCATGTGGGGTGAGACAGCCGATTTTTTGTTGGTTAACTTTGCTTTAATCACTCACCTTATCGAACCAGTGTTACATCACCTTTGAAGAGCTTAACCTCTCCATCAATAAATTCAACTTCGCAGTACCAGACGTACACGCCGAGTTGACCTTCCTGACCTTTGATCCTGCCATCCCAGCCTTTTGACAAGTCATTTGGCAGAAAATCAATTTGCTGGAAAACCTTGCCGCCCCAACGGTCGAATATGACGAACGAGTTGATTTTAGCTACATCAATACCAGCAAAGACCGTTTCAACATAGTTTTCCGTAGAATTCGGGTTGAAAACATTGGGAACATATACCTGTCTGGCTTTCCGTACGATCACCAAAACCTCGTCGCGAGCAACACAACCATTGCTATCCACTACCGTGATCCGGTGGCGATAGGTATCAAAAGGCTGGTAGGTAAAGGTTTCGCAGTACGGGATAGAGTCGGTACAGCCTGGCGCGTAATTCCACTCAACAGACTTGACGCCCACACTGGTCTCAATTTGTGCAGTTACCGTTGCATATTCACCAAGGCTCACTCTGACATCAGGCCCCAATTCTACCAGTAATTCGCCTGGCTCACTAATGGTGACCAAGGTATCCAACTGACAGCCATTAGCATCTTCAAGCGAAAGTACATACTGACCAGCTTGCAAGCCAGTGTACTGGTTGTTGCCTGTACCCGTATTGCCACTTAGGAAGAAAATGAATGGAGGTGTTCCACCTTGTATTCCATTCACAGAGATCGCGCCATTGACATCGCCAAAGCATTTGATGTCTTTCACAGACAGGTCAAAACCTGAGGGCACCAATGGATCAACCAAAACGTCTACCTGAGTACTGTCGGCACAGCCATTGGTATCGTTGATAATACGCAATTGGTATTCGCCAGCCATGTCGACAATCGGGGAAAGGGTGTTTGTGCCAGATACATAATTACCCCCGCTAGTTGTCCAGAAATAAGTGAAATTCGGGCCTGAGGAGCTTGCATTAGCGTTTATCGTAACTTCCGGTGTGTTACAATCAATCTGATTCGAGGCTACAGCGACTACCGTTGGCGGCACAAAATCACCAACTACCTCTGCAGTAATTGGGCGTACACAACCGTTTGGCGCAGAAATCGTGAAAGTATAAGTGCCTGTTTGAGTCACAATAACCGTTGGAGTAGTCACCGTGCCAATACCTGGACCTGTCCAAGTGAAGGTGGCCCCTGCAGGAGAGAGTACTTCACCACCAATAAACGAGCTACCATTGTTAAGGCAATTTAGGATGGTACCATTGGTAACCCCTTGTGGTACATTGGCATCTTCTGTTACGGTCGTGCTTGCGGTAGCGGTACAGCCGTTTGGCGCGGTCACTGTAACCACATAAGGTCCAGCCAAATCTACTTCTAGCGTCTGATTGGCTTCGTTGGTTGGCAGCACATCTGGCCCAGTCCAAAGATACGTTGAACCAGTTAATGAGCTGGTAGCTGCTACTGTCGAAACCAGTTCTAAACAGGTAATTTCTTCAGAAGTAGCTGTCGCTGTTGGAGGCAAATTATCTAAAGATACCACTACCTGAGCCGAGGCGGAGCAGCCAGTTACCACGTTGGATACTAAAAGTGAATAAGTTCCACTCTGTAGTACTGTAGGCATACCGATGGTTGCGTTGTTAACATTGATACCAGGACCCGCCCACAGGTACGTCAAAGATCCTCCGCTGGGCGATGACGATCCTGTTCCGTCCAGGGTAACCTCTGTTATGGAGCAAGTAATGACTTGAGGGGTGCCTGCATTAGCAATTGGAAGGTTTTGATCACTAGCCACTACCACCACATCTGAGGCATCGCAACCATTCGTCATATTGGTAATCAACAAAGTATAGGCACCTGGTTGCAAAACGGTTGGGTTGGTCGCATTTTGGTTGGCTGGTGTGATGCCAGGGCCGCTCCACAAGTACACAAAATTTGCACCCGTGCTTGAACCCGTTGGATTCAGGGTAACACCCGCAGCAGCATTCGCGCAAGTTATCCCCAAACTGTTGCCAGCAATGACGGTTGGACTTAAGGTATCTATATCAACGTTTACGGCTTCTTCACTCGTACATCCGTTGGTAGAATCTGTGATGATAAGCGTGTATGTCCCCGACAAGTTTACCGTTGGGGTTGTGGTAGTTTGGCCACCTGGAAGAATGCCTGGGCCGCTCCAGAGGTAACTGATCGTTGGTCCAGCGGCTGATAGCGTTGCATCCAATTGAGCAGTGGGGATCGCGCAAGTGAGCAATCCATCAGGACCAGCCGCGATACTAGGCGCTGTGTCATTCAAATTTACAAGCACCACATCTGTGCTCGTGCAGAAATTTTGGATGTTTGTTACAGTTACCGTATAGGTACCAGAAAGATCCACCGTGGGGCTTTGAACATTGAAGTTGTTTGAGCCGATGCCTGGACCTTCCCATATATAACTAATAAACATCCCTGTGCTGTTACCAGATCCGTCAATGGTTTCTGTCGTAAGCGCACAGGTGATCAATCCATCTGCACCAGCACTTGCCGTTGGGAGTACAATATCCTGATTTACAACTACTTGGTCGGTATCCGTGCAACCATTTTCATTGTCTGTAACCAGCAAATCGTATGTGCCGGGCTGATTGACCATTGGGCTTTGATCATCCTGGTTGGTGCCATTTATACCGGCACCTGTCCAAGTGTAAACGATGGTAGGACTAACACTGGAAAGGCTGCCATCCAGGGAAACAAGATTTATTTGGCAATTCAGAATACGGTTTTGGCCAGCGTCAGCAGCAGGAATGGCCTTGTTTTCGTCTACCACTACGGTGTCCTGTTCAATACAACTGTTGAGCGAATTCGTAATCTGAAGGATATAAGTACCCTGAACCGTCACGCTAGGTGATGATAGATTTTGATTCCCTGCGTTTATGCCAGGGCCCGTCCAGAGCACTTGGTAATTTACACCTGAGCTGGATGCCGAACCGTCCAAGACAGCAGTAGGATTAGCACAGGTTAACAATCCATCGTTCCCTGCCAATACCGATGGCAATACCGCCGTGGTATTGATCAAAACATCGTTGGTCGCGGTGCAGCCGTTTATAGTGTTTGTCACCAAAATACTGTAAGTGCCGGGTTCAGTTATTGTAGGTGTCGCCAACGTCTCGTTTGTGGCGTTAATACCGGGCCCAGTCCATAGGTAATCAAAGTTTGCGCCTGAGGATGAACTGCCCCCTACAACCGCATTTGTCACGATACAATCAATCGTCTTATCCACACCAGCATCAGCCATTGGAGGCACGAGGTCAAGTACTACGTTTACTTGATCGGTACTGGTACAGGTATTGTCTAGGTTTGTTACGGTCAGGGTGTAAACTCCTGACTGATTGTTTATGACCGGGTTAACAGCGTTTTGGTTCCCGGGATTGATTCCTATGCCCGACCATTGTAAGATGTAGATCGAGCCCAAACTACTTCCCGAAGCATCCAGGGTATCCGTGGCATTATTAAAACAATTGAGCACTAATGGATTACCTGCGTCTGCTAAAGGTTGAACGATGTCAAGTAAAACAACTACTATATCTGTGTTTACGCAATTGTTGTTCGTGTTTGTTACGGTCAAGTTGTAAGTACCCGCTATAGTGAGTCCGGCTGGGCTTTGTGCTGATGAATTAGCACCTGAAATTCCAGGGCCGCTCCAAGTATAAATTACACCTGGGCCAGCGGTAGAGCCTGTGCCATCAAAATTAACAGTGTTCACAGAGCAGTTTAGCACTTGGTCTGGGCCACCATTGGCGGTCGGCACATTGGCGTCTAACGTTACATCGGTTTGATCCGTACTTGTACAACCATTTCCAGGGTTTGTAACTTCCAAAATGTATGTGCCAGGTTGCGTAACAACCGGGTTTTGTTGCGTTTCATTATTTGCACCAATACCTGGTCCACTCCATAAATACGTTACGGTTCCTGGGATACCACTGCCATTGAGCATCACGCCACTGGTGCTGGTACAAGTGAGCACCTGCGGAACACCAGCATCGGCACTCGGCAACGCCGTATTAAGGTTTACCAGAACCTGGTCAGTTGCGGTGCAACCATTGATGGTATTCGTAATCAACAAAGTATAGTCACCAGCTTGATTAACTTCCGGGTTGTATAGCGTTGCGTTTCCTGGGTTGATGCCAGGGCCAGTCCAGGCAGCTGTAAAGTTTGGTCCCACCGATGAAGCACCACCAATTAAGAAAACACCTGGCTGCGCACAATTAATAGTTGAGTCTGCCCCTGCACTTGCCGTTGGCGGCAACTGGTTGGAAGCAATGAGCACCGTATCCTTTTTCAAGCAACCATTGGCTGGGTTTGAAACGGTAAGGACGTAGGTGCCTGCTACACTTACACTAGGTTGCGCAATATCAGAGGCAAAGCTATTTGGCCCGGTCCAAGCAAAAGTTACCGGTTGAGCGCCGCTATTGCCAGACCCTTGTAATATGATACTGGGTGTAGTACAGGTAAGGGTATCGTTAAGACCGGCTATCGCCGTCGGGTTTGTGTTGTTCAGATTTACAGTTGTTGTGGTCGTATGCGTACAGCCGTTTAATGGGTTTGTAACGGTTACGGTGTAGGTACCACTTTGCAGCACATTTGGATTTTCCTGCGTTTGGTTTCCAACATTGATGCCAGGGCCAGCCCAGTTCCATGTTGAGGTTGGGACGTTGCTTATACCGTCGATTGTTACATTATTTTGGAGGCAAGTAATAGAGCCTCCAACAGCCGTGACAACCGGCGAAATGGTATCACTACTAACTGTAACTGTTTTGGTGGAAGTACAGCCGTTCGTTGGGTTTCTAACCGTTAGCAAATAAACGCCTGGTTGGTTTACCGTAGGATTTGGCTGGAATTGGTTGGCCGGTGTTATTCCTGGTCCTGTCCATGTAAAGTTAACTCCTGTAGCGGGAATCGAAGTACCCATCAACGTAGTAGTGGGCGAAACACAAGTGATATTGCCCCCAGTCGCTGTGACAACTGGTGCGACTGCACTTGCCAGTACGGTTACACATACAGTATCCGAACATGAAATACCCCCTCGTGCATGCCGCAAGGCTAAACAATAAACACCAGGCTGGTTTACTTGTACGGTCGGTTGGTTTCCGAGACCAATAATTCCAGGACCAGACCAACTATATAACGTCTGGCCTCCCACTACATCATTCACGGTAGAGGCCGAGCCGTTGAGCGTGACAATTAAATTTGGGCCACAATCCAGTACCGCCGGTGGGGCAATGGATGCTACTGGTTCCAAAATAGCCAAATCAACATTTACGATACTATCGCAACCTAAAAATCCTGTACAAATTTGGGTAATTATCCCGGTCGAGTTATAAATATCGCCACAAACCGTAATTTCAGCAGGGCCACAAAAGGTGACTTGCTTCATAGGAGAAACGTAGGTTGGGATAATGTTGACATTACACCTTACAATACTATCGCAGCCTTGAGGAGTAGAAAGTTTGATCGGATAAATCCCAGGATTAAAAAACTCTTCTCCTGCACAAGATACCGATCCACCTACGCACATTCCTACTACTTCCGTGGTAGTAACGGTTGGAATGACGCGAACAACGCATCTAATCACACTGTCACAACCCAAATGAGATGGCAGGGTGACTGGGAAAGTGCCGCCAGCCGAAAAGGTTTGACCAGCACATTCTACGGTATAGCTTTGACACACATCCACCATTTCAGTTGTTTGAGTATCTTCCCCAATAACGATTGGAATACACAGATTTGGCGCGTCAGGACACAGGGTAGATTGAGCACAAACTTCTGCATTGCCTGGAACGAGCCATTGCACATTTGCCTGAGCCGCTACCGGGTTTCCGATAATATTGCCCGCACCGGGAGGGTTTACCGTCCAAGTTGAAATGGAATTTGCGGAATAAGTACTTAAAAGGTTAGTGGGAAGACAAACTGGTGCAGTTGGCCCGTTTATCGTTGGGTTTACACCATTAATGGAGTAATCACATACAGAACCCGCACTACCGTCAATCATGAGATAATACACCTCACCAACGTTTAGTCCATTGGCAGTCAAGCCTGCACATGACCCAGAGTTGATTCCACCAAGGCAAGCTGAAGCAAACGCAAAAGTGATGCAATCTGTGGTAGATAATACAGCAGCTTGAATGCCTGTGCCTGTGCCGCAACCAAAGGTGCAAATATTAAAAGTAGCGGTTGGCGATGTTGCTGTAAAAGCAAAAAAGTGGTTGTTTTCAACGGAGGTACACCAAGAAGGTGGTAATGATACTGGCGTATCAAAGGTAGTTGCACCAAAATAGCAATCTAAATCCGATGGGCTGGTTAAAGCGCAGGCTTCTTGCGCATTTACCGCAGGCACTGGGGTTGAACATGCCGCAGGATTACATTGTGCAATCAAATGATTGCTTGAATAAAAAATTGACGTTCCAACAAAAAGCAAGGTGTAAATTTTCTTCATATCGCTCAATTTTGACATGGCATGATGCCAGATTCGTGGTAAAGTTTCTATAGACGGGTTGAAACAGTTAAAACGCTGCCTGACCAATAATACAATAGTCTAAAGCCAGGCGGCAAACGGTTCTTCCAAAATCCGTTTCAATTCCACTAAGAACCTGGCTGCATCGCCGCCATTAATTACCCTGTGATCCCAACCAATGGTCATTGGCATCATCAGGCGAGGTTCGAAGGCATTTGTGGCTTCATTCCAAACGGGTTCCATTTGGGCGGCTGCAATACTCAGGATCGCTACTTCCGGCCAGTTGACGATTGAAAGCATATTGGTGCCCCCAATTCCGCCAATATTCGAGATTGTAAACGTACCACCCGTAATATCGTTCATGGTGATCTTTCCACCTTTCGTACGAGTACCTATGTCGGCCAGGTCTACGGAGAGTTCTGTGAGATTTTTTTGGTCAGCCTGTTTTATATTCGGAACATATAGTCCAGCTGGAGTATCCACTGCAATGCCGATGTTGATGTACTTTTTAAAAATCACTTCATTGGTTTCTACGTCGAGGCTGGCATTGAATTGAGGCATCCGGCGAAGCAAAATGGCTACGGCTTTGGTCAAAATAGCCGTCATGGTCAGGCTGCCTCCAGCGGTCTTTACCTGTTCTTTGTACTGCTGGCGCAAGGCTTCAAGCCGGGTAATATCTGCCTTTTCCGAAATGTAGGCGTGTGGAATCGTATTGGTGGAATACGACATCGCTTCGGAGGTTTTTACCCCAACATTGGTCTGTGCTTTGCGCTCTGTGGCGCCAAACTTGGTAAAGTCTGGCAAAGCCCTGCGCGCAACCGTTCCGCCACTCATGGACGATCCGCCTCCAGTTTCCAATTTCTTTTTAACAAAATCAACAACGTCCTTGTACGAAACGCGACTTGCCCCATCAATAGGATGCACATCTGAAAGATTAACACCAAATTCCTTGGCGCGTTTTCGTGCAAGCGGGGAACTGCGCAGCGGACCTGAAGGGGCTGATGCTGGGGCAGCAGATGCTTCAGCTGCGGCAGAAGTACTTGGTGCCGATGCTGCTACAGGCGGGGGTGTTGCAGGCGGGGGTGTTGCAGGTGGGGGTGTTGCAGGTGGGGGTGTTGCAGGTGGCGGTGTTGCCGCGACAATTTCCGTTGAAGCAGCAGCTACCTTAGACACTGAAGCCGGGGCATTCCCACTGACATCAGCGGTGTCCGCTGTTTTGATTTTCATTACAAGGGAGCCTTCCGTTACTTCATCGCCTTTTTTTACCAAGATTTCTTCCACAATGCCTGCAGCATCTATGGGCATCTCGGCATCCACCTTATCAGTGCCAACGACTAGTACAATTTGTTCGAGCGAAACACTATCGCCGGGCTTAACCATTATTTCGGTCACTTTACCGCTTACTCCATCACCAAGTGAGGGAAGTTTATATTCGTGGAGCATACGCTGCTTTGCTATTTTTACTTAGAAGAATGGGCAAAGATGCAGCGAGTTGCTGAAAAGTGGGTGTTTAAAATCTAGAAATAATAATTTGCTCCAACATTCAATCCCGAAAGAAACTGCTGTGGAAGTCGGTGGCTATATTGATCCTTGCGGGTAAAATCGCCCATTAACGTTGGCTCAAAGAGGAGACTTAGATGTTGGCTCAACTTAAATTCCGCACCTGCCGAAAGCCAATACCCAAGAAAAAACTTTTTTTGATTCAATTGAAGGGTGTAGCCATCGCTGCCTCCAACAGGTTGAAATCTTGGATTTTGCGAGACTCGTGTCGAAATATCCAGTTCGTTTTTCAAGGCAATATTGCCCATCAGGCCAGCTTTTACATTGCAGTGCAATCGCTTAGTACCAAACTTATACTTTGCCAGCAAGGGAATTCGAAGCATTTCAATCCGTTGTTCGGTATTGATTTTCAACGAAATAGGCTCATTGTCCGGAGGTTGCGTTCCAGGATTAGTTAGTTCCACCCGCAGGTTCACTTCAGCGGTGCCTTCATAGGTATTTAGGTCGTAATTAAACGAGCGACGGGTGCCCATGCCCAAATGAATACCGTCGCCAAACCTAAGCTCCGGGGTATGTGAAGCTGAGCGTACTGTTTTTTGATATCCAATGCCCGTTTCCAAGGAAACTTTTGTGCTCAGTTTTTTACCAGTTTTGAGCCACCAGATAGTGGTAACCGATGCATTTTCCTGTTTACTCGCAAAAGCTGGACGGCTTGGACGGGCATTGGGTGTTCGCTTGCGTTCTCTGTTGGCAAGCAGGCTGGTTTGCAAGCCAACGTACCAGCCAGAGGGTTCGCGAAAAGGTTGTTTTGGAATTAGCGGACGAGCCAGCATAATTAACCCTGGGCGCTCAAGCCGGTGTATTTCGGTCGGTAGGCAGGTCAATTCCAAATTTTTTGGCAGCGCTGGAGCAGCAGTTGTTAAGTCAATGGATTGAAGTGAAGGAAAGGCAGAAGTATTGATGCCCGCGACAAGGTCTGACATGGTTGGTTCTGCTCGCGGCTGCTGCGGTAGCTGGGTTTTAGCGAGTGAAGTGCCCCATTTTTCTTCCTTTTGCTCGAGAATGGTTGGTTCTGTATTAAATGTTGTAGTCTCAAAAACACTCCAGCCCTCTTTCAAAGACTGCTCAGATGTTTGGGTAGGGGTTTTCCTAAAATCGGAAGGTAATGGGTCCGCTGTAGCCTGCGGGGGCGATAACGCTATTGTTTGGGTATTTTGGTTCGGCTGGGTCACGGAGTGCTTGGGCGCTTCTGAGGCTTTGGTTTTCGGAGAAACGTTTTGATCCCCGACTGGGGTTGCAGACAAAACCCGAAGTTTTTCTTCATAATAAAGATGCTCACAAACGAGGGTTGAAAAAAGCACCAAAATAACCATCGCAGCCACAGCCTTCCAGCCATAGCGCAGATAGGTTGCACGAGGAGATTGGATCACGGTCGGAGGCAATAAATCAGCTTCCACTCGGCTCCACATATCTAAGGAAGGATCCTCTTCGTGCTCCTCAAATGACTTTCGAACATAGTCATCCAATTTATCGTCATGTATATTTTCTTCCATGGCTGTCAAGTTGTTAAGCTATTTTCAAGCAATTTTCTAAAGTGTGCTTTTGCCCTTAATAATTGTGATTTGGAGGTACCAACCGAGATATCGAGAATTTCAGCAATTTCAGGATGCGAGTACCCTTCCAAAACATGCAGGTTGAAAATGGTTCGGAAACCCGTTGGCAACTGCTGCAAAATTCGGATCATATTTTTGGCTGGAGGTTCATCTGCTGAAAAAATCTCCGCGTCGTCTGGAAAATCCTGTCCATCCAATGCTGTGGTGATGAGGTTCTTTTTGTTGCGTTGAAGGTGCTGAAGTGCGGTATTCACAAACACCTTCCGAACCCATCCTTCAAAATTCCCGGCCCCAGTGTATTGATTCAAATCGCGAAATACCTTTACAAAACCCTCCTGCAACACATCCTCTGCATCCTCCCTGCTATTAGTATAGCGTAGGCAAAGGGCAAACATCTTGCCCTTGAAGCACTCGAAGAAATATTTTTGAGCAAGTCGGTCACCGCGAAGGCAGGCTTGCAAATTGGGTTCAACCATTTTTTTCGTTCAGGCGCAAGTTGGTGTATTGGAAAGGTAGGTCATGAATTTTGGGAGGGGTTGCATTTGGGAGGAAAAATTTAAAACAGAAAAACAGGGGGATTTAAAAATGTGAAGATGGAGGTAAAAAAAATTTCCAAAATGCAACCCCTGCCAAAAGTCCTGACCTAATGGGTCAAATGCATTTTCAAAAACAAACCTTATTCAACTTGAAAACACACACTCTAAATTTCACTTTCAAATTTTTATCCATCATGTTAAAAGCAATCAAATTTTTCTTCCTGCCACTCGCAGTTATCATGTCCGTAATGGTCGCCTGCAATAAGTCTTCTGATTTAACTACCGAAGAACTCGTTGATCAAGCCCTATATAGCGCTCAAGAGCGTGGTGGCATGGGTCGGTTCGGCTGCTATGAATTGGTGTTCCCCGTCTCGATCGTGCTAACTGACGGTACTTCTGCTGAGGTGAATTCGTACGATGAACTGAAACAAACCCTTCGTACTTATTTTGAAGCCAATGGCGGTGGACAAGGCCATCATGGCCATCATGGTAATCATGGTAATCGCCCACACCTGTCTTTTGAATTCCCGATTTCGGTCGTTTCGCAAGATGGCGAAGTAATTTTGGTGGGCTCCGACGAGGAACTTCGTGCCATTCGCGTTGAATGCGCTGGTGCAACTTTTGGAAATCACGGCCCACAAGGGCACGGACAACACGGGCTTTCTTGTTTCGAAGTAGTTTTCCCAATCACACTTTCATTCCCTGATGGAACCACCGCAGAAGCTGCAGATCGCATGGCGCTTCGTCAGTTGATTCGTACTTGGAGAGAAGCCAATCCAGATGCTACAGAGCGTCCGAAAATTGTGTTCCCACTCACCGTAAAAATGAAAGACGACGGTTCGTTAGTTACCGTAAACACCCGAGAAGCACTGAAGCAGTTGAAAGAAGACTGCGAATAATCTTGGTTCAAAACTCTATTTACAACACGTTCCTCAACCCTGCGCTTTCTTGTCTTAGGATGAGAAAGCGCAGTTTGCTTTTAGCCATCAGCTCAAAGCATTCGCTCAAAAATATGGTGTACGCTGCGCTCAATTTGTCCTATTCCGGCATCGGCTTGATAGATTTTCAGCATATCGGCCAGGATTTTGTCTTTGTCGGCTTTTGTTCTGCAATATTGCTTCCGATACGAGAAGATGATATCCAAAGCATTTGCATCATCACAAGCCATAAAAATGGATTTGATTCGGGTGTATTCTGCGGCTGTAAGCGTGGGAACGATGAGCTCTTCCTCTTCCCTTGCCAGGTTCCCATCCGTATTGGCGGCATATAGCATGACAAAAGCGTGGAATTCAGCGTAGGTCCAATTGTCTGTTTGGTTGACCATATTCTTAGAAATTTGATGTTGAATACTTGAATAAAATAGTTTCAGATGGCCCTCCCCTGCCGAAACTTGATTTGGATAAATTTCAAAGGCATTGTATACATTGAGTTGAAAATAGATACGTTTTGTCGTATTTCTGAGGAAGTCACAAAAAATCATTGGTCATATCCCAAAAAATTCCTACACTTTAGCCCTTGAAAACAGTCGAAGTTCTTTGAGCAGCCGGATTTCTTGCACCATCAAACATGAAAACAGCCTGACAAGGCTAATCCATCATTCTGCCCACTGAGTTGCGTTCCAGCAACTTTGATGGGGATTTTCTAATGCATAAACTTCTCGCACAATGGAAATCGTAGGATTCTTGGTCTTGTTATTTATTGTTCTAGCAGCTATATCAAGCTCGTCAACTGACCGTGATGAGCGTCGCCAAAATCGCGACGGCTATCGGAACAACCGCAACCGCTCTTCGCACCGTCGCTATCCAGATGACGATTGGGACGATGAGTATGATGATCACTACCCCTACAACCCTTATTGGCCACCACCCTACCCTTATCCTCGTCGCAGACGCCGCGGCAGCACAGGCTTGGGTATCTTGCTTGGCTTTTTGTTTGCAGTGGTTCTGGTGAGCCTGGTGGCAGCATATCCCTGGAATGGGCAATCTGCTTACACTATTGGCCCATCAAAGGATGTACCTGTGGCTGGGAAAACGCCAAAAGGTTTAGCAACCAGCGTTGCTGATTATGAAGTACCCGAACAAGAGGATCCAAAACCCATGCTTCCACCCAAAGCGCAGTATGAATTGTTGACAAAACCGCACATGATTCGATTGACGATTAGCGATTATTTGACTTTTAAATCCATTCAAAGCAGGTATCCAACGCGCAATATTGAAGCCTTTCGCGACAAAGATAAGCGCTATTGGGTTTGCATTTTTGCGAAAACGAGTCAAGAATTGGACGAAATCGTTAACCTGCTGCGCCTCAGAGAAGACGACTTAACGGAAAATGGCCTTGGAATAACTTATTACCCAATTTCCAAGATTTGTTCTGGACAAATTGTACGAGAAAAAGGAACCGATATTTGGTTCTGCCTGTAGTAACCCGAAGTATTCACACACAATTGAGTTATCCGTGAAAAAACATCGACTAGTAATAATCCCAACCACATGACACCCATGTCGTACCACACGGCATGGGTTTTTTTATTCCTGGAAATGTCGTCCTTTGCGCAATAGCTAAATCTGATGTCCCCATTTCAAATCCTTTTTTCCGATGAACATTTTGTAGCGATCAACAAACCGCCTGGAATCCTAATGCACCGCACCCGCATCAGTGAAGACAATGTGTTTGTAGTACAGCTGCTTCGCGACCAAATCGGGCAACGGGTGTACCCGGTGCATCGGCTCGATCGGGCCACTTCGGGTGTGCTAATTTTTGGCAAAAACTCAGAAGCTTCCGGGCTGCTTGGCGAACAAGTGATGGACAAAACGGTAGAAAAAAAATACCTGGCTATTGTGCGTGGCTGGACGCCGGAAGCTGGCACCGTAGACTACGCACTCGATGATCCGGATTCCGGCAAAGGGCCACTGCAAGCGATTACGCATTTCGTACGGCTTGGCACGTCTGAAATAGATCACCCAATTGGCTTGCGGCATACTACTGCACGTTTTTCTCTCGTGGAAGCCCAATTGGAAACTGGTCGCCGGCACCAAATTCGCAAACATTTTGCCCACCTCAGATATCCTGTCATCGGCGATAAACGTCACGGAGATGTGAAACACAACTCCTACTTTCGCGATGTATTCGACCTGCACAGAATGTTCTTACACAGTATGTTATTGTCGTTTCAGCACCCATACAGCAAGGAGTCCGTCCATATTTCAGCCCCTGTGGATGAGGTTTTTGAAAGAACACTGCATTTATTGAACCTGCATGAATTTTTACCCACCATAGCCTTCCCGGCTGCCGAGCCTTGGCGGGAAGGAGCGAAGGAGGGTTGACGATAACCCTATTTTACCCGCAGTAGCCCACTTCAGGCAGTAGCAAAGGCGGGTTTCACAAAGATCAAAATCAAACACCTTGACCACATCATCTTACTCCCTCCGCGCCGGAAATCTGGCTGATTTAAAAGTTCAAAGCTTCGAACTTTCCCCTCCTGCAGCCGGCGAAGTCCAAATAGCGGTACGCGCTATCGGCCTAAACTTCGCCGATGTGTTTGCCATCTGGGGACTTTACGGTGCCACCCCCAAAGGCGAATTTATCCCAGGTCTGGAGTATTCCGGCACCATCGAAGCGGTGGGCGAAGGCATTACACACCTACATCCTGGTGATCATATCATGGGCGTCACCCGTTTTGGCGCTTATACTACGCACCTGAACATTGACGCCCGATATGCCATACCGATGCCAACCGACTGGTCTTTTCCTACGGGCGCAGCTTATTTGGTACAAACGCTCACTGCCTACTACGGCATGGCAACGCTTGGCGCCTTACAACAGGGTCAAAATGTGCTGATTCACAGTGCTGTTGGCGGCGTGGGCTTGCAGGCTTTGAAGATAGCAAAGGCCTACAACTGTTTTACCATCGGCACCGTTGGCACCGCAGCCAAGGTGGATTTTGCCTTGTCAGAAGGATACGACCGGGTTATCGTACGGGGCAAAGATTTTGAAGCACAACTCAAAACTGCACTCGATGGCAAACCCCTTCACTTGCTTATGGATAGTGTGGGCGGGCCATTTTTTAGCATTCCTTTTGAGCTACTAGCACCAATGGGCCGAGCCGTGGTATTCGGCTCAGCGCGCTACGCAACTGCCAGCGACCGCCCAAACAAACTCCACCTGCTGCGCCATTTTTTTACCCGCCCCAAGGTAGATCCGCAGCGTATGGTCGAAACCAACCGCGCAGTGTTGGGCTTCAACCTGATTTGGCTGTATGAAAATGCCGAATTGCTTCGTGGCTTATTGGTTGAGCTGGAAACGATGCATCTTGCACCACCTCACGTGGGGCATGTTTTTCCGTTTGAAAAATTACCGGACGCCGTGCGGTTATTTCAGACCGGAAAAACAATGGGGAAGGTGGTGGTGGAGATATGAGATTTGAGTTATGAGATTTGAGTTATAAGTTATCAGTTTTAAATCCAAAATTTATGACCAATACACCTTTAGACTTCCAACCTGAATTCACGCCCACCGAAGAAGAACGTCCTGCTGGCACTTGGATGGAAAGCTACTGGGCAGAAACTGCCCGATGGGCTAAGTACTTTTCATTTGCCATTTTAGGCTATTTTGTCTGGGTGACTTATACGGATATGAGCCTGACTTTTCCCAATAGCAATAGCTTCTCCAAGACTGGAATATACTTAGTTGCAGCGCTGATGATCCCATTGGCAAACATCCCGGTAGGATTTCTGAGCTTCTTTTGTTTCCGTTTTAGTCAAGACCTTGAACAGGCTTTGGCTGGAAGCAATCAATTATTGCTCGAAAAGGCATTTCGACAATTACAGCGTTCTCTGATTTCAGGCCTGGTCATTGCCACCCTTTGGGCTTTATCCGCTGTGGCACAATGGCAAACCACGATCCAGTTTATGAACCAGCATGTTCCACCTGACCATCTGGATTTTGGACCAACAATTATTGAAACCTTAGATACTCTAAACTAAGCCTAACATGGAAAATCTAGCGCAAGATCTACCCCAGGAGCCGACCCAAAACAATGACGACCAAAGCCTTTGGCTCACCGACCGCTTGTTGGCGCAATTGCGCAAATCTTCCAAAATAGGATGGCTATTGATGGCATTAGGCCTCTTATTGGGCATCTCCGCATTTTTACTTTCACTTTTTGATTTATATTTATCTTGGATTCTATACCCGCTAAAAGATTTTTATCTTCTAGAGGGAAATACCCTTTTCAGAACCCTCTCCGCATTGACGATGGTCGCCATGTATTACCTTTTTTTTCGTGGAATGCTAGAAGGCTATAAAGCTTGGCGTTTGTTGCGTTACAGCGAAACCGACGATGATGCACTGCTCGAAGGCTCCGAACGCTTGGGTAAGATGTTTCATTGGCTGGTTATCTGGGCAGGTATTTTTGGAGCGCGAATTTTGTTGGTATTGTTGTCGCAAAAATGGATGTCTTGACACTGAAATCTTAATAGGGGTCGCCGTTGTTGAAGCCGGCACAACCAATGGATCGAGGACTGACCTGTATGGATCGAATGCCGATCTTAGCCCTCGGGGTATTTCGTTTGGGAAGCGGTTTTAGAAGAGAGGTGCATCGAGTTAAAAATTGAAAGGGGATAATGATTCTCGAACCATTATCCCTTTTTTTATCGCTCATTCCGCGCCCAAAAATGGATACCTAAAATCGGTTGGCGGCACCATATTTTCCTTCAAAGTTCGTGGAGATAGCCACCTATAAAGGTTAATCATCGAACCCGCCTTGTCGTTCGTGCCGGAAGCGCGACCTCCACCGAATGGCTGCTGACCAACTACCGCACCTGTAGGCTTGTCGTTGATGTAATAATTGCCGGCAGCATGGCGTAGTTTGTCATTGGCGAGGGCGAGTGCTGCACGGTCATTGGCAAAAATAGCACCCGTGAGGGCGTAAGGTGAGGTTGCATTCGCTATATCAAGTATCTTGGAAAAATCCTTGTCCTCGTACACAAAGATAGTCAGCACTGGACCAAAGATCTCCTC
>JBBQLD010000032.1:0-18896 GCA_038327555.1 Chitinophagales bacterium | reverse complement strand
TCTTGCTCCAAAAGATGCAACAGGGTCTGTGTATCTTTCGATGTAGACAAATTGGAAAGCCAATCCGCAGATTCTGCGCCAGCCAATGCGAGGGCAATGAGGGCACGATTACTTATACTTTTTGAGCCGTCCAATTTGATGATACCACGCAATTTCCGGGAGGGTTTGGAAAGGCGGAGGAAGGTTGGTTCTTCATTTTTTGTCATTTCGTCATTTTTCGTCATTGGGTCATTTTTCGTCACTCGTCATTTTTCGTCATTTCGTCATTAGCCTATTCGTATAAGGCCATCGCTAAAAGCTAGGCTAGTAAAATAGGTGCAGAGATGCATTTTAAAGTCTTTTAGTCCAAAGAAGTCGGGAGTGTTCAAAAATCTGTGTCAACTGCCGGTTCCGCCCCTTACCTCTGAAGGGGAGTTTATTCGAATAGCGTGGATAATTATTTGTTAACCATTAAGTTAGGAACGCGACAACAACAACGTAGTCATTTGATGCCACCCTTTGTTCCATTATAAGGCCCCTATTTTTCATTAAATAGCACCACTATTCACAGAAAAATAGGCTTGTCTGATGAAAAAATGGCTGACCTAAAATGACTACGTTACTATTGTCGCGTTCCTTATGCATTCGACGGAATAAATTTCTCTTCAGGGGTAAGGGGCGGAACCGACAGTTGACACAGATTTCTAAATACGCTCGATAAGGCTGTCTTAGAGCCCTATCCCAGCCCAAATCACTTCATCACCCATCACTTCATCTCCCATCACTTCATCACTTCATCACCCATCACTTCATCACCCATCACTTCATCACCCATCACTTCATCACCCATCACCCATCACCCATCACTTCATCACCCATCACTTCATCACCCATCACTTCATCACCTAATCACCTCATCACCCATCACTCCATCACTCCATCACTTCATTATGATCTACCACCTCCATCACGGTGCGGAACACTGCGTATTGGTCGCCAAAGCGCGCTTTGTGTTGGCGTTGCAGTTCTGGGCCGAATTCATTTTGGTAGCGGATCAGGTGATCCATATCCGTTACAGCGTATTGCACCGCATAAATTTCAGCCTCTGTATGATCATGTCCGATGAGGCGACTCAGGCGATAAGAAATGAACATTCCAGTGATCATTACATCTGGAATATGGGTTTCACGCATCCAGCGGAGCCAATCTTCATGGATGTCGAGGTCAACTGTAACAGTTACATTGTAGAGCAGCATACTTAGTCTTGATGATATTGAAAGTTCAGTACTCGCACCCTTTCAGCAATTCCGACGATTGGGGAGAAGGCTGGAAAAACAGGGCGAAAAATCCGGCCAAAAGTAGGGCGAGCTGGGCGTACTTTTGCCGTTACCATTTTGAGTAATGATTTATTTCATACCCAAATATGACAAAAATATCCAGTAGCCGTTAGGAACGCGACAACAATGGCAAAAATCCTGCTTATAGATACCTCCAGCGAAGTCTGTTCCGCTGCCATCAGTGTTGATGGCAGTGTTCTTGCGCTTTATGAAAACCTGGAGGCCCAAAGCCACGCTGCGCTGCTCACGCTTCAAATTGAGCAATGCTCGAAACTGACAGGTATTCCACTCGCCCAACTGGACGCCGTAGCCTTAAGCCAAGGTCCCGGATCCTACACCGCCCTCCGTGTGGGTGCTTCTGTTGCGAAAGGTATTTGTTACGCACTGGAAAAACCCCTCATTGCCGTGAATACGCTGCTGGCACTGGCTTATGCCAGTCGAGAAGCAATCGGATTTTTGGATTTTGTAGCACCCGATGCAGCGGCTAAAGCGCTTAATCTGAACCTTGAAATCCAAGATCAAATGACAACCATTTTCGCTCCTATGTTGGATGCCCGGCGACAAGAAATTTGGTTGGCCTTGTACGATGCTGAAATGCGGGAAATTGCGCCTGCCCAGCCCCTGATTTTAGAAAACAATTCGTTTGAAAAGTTCATTTTATTTGAAACTGACGGAATAGCAATTCGCCGGATTGTTTTGAGTGGAAACGGCATGGAAAAAACCAGAAGCGGTTTAATTTTAAAAGAAGCGGTTTTTTCATCGGTCGTTAAATGCTCTGCCAGACACTTGGTTGTGCTCGCAGAGCAATTTTTTCAAAATGCTGATTTTCAAGATATTGCATATTTTGAGCCGCACTACATGAAACCGCCAAACATCACGACATCCTCCAAGCCATTGTTTTGAGAGAAAATAACTTTGTTTTTCAATTTATTGATTTCCATTGCTTATTTTTGTACTGTAATTAAGGAGATTACGTTTGCAAATTTTGATGTATGTCAGAATTTTGCATCATATCTGGCACAGTTCTTGGAATAAGAAGAGGTTCAAAACTGTGTCCATTCACCTTTTTCAAAACATTTAGTATGGGAAAAACAAACATCGAACGTGTGTCGCTCAAAAACGGGGCACACGATACGTCGCTCGACTACGTTGAGCTACGTAAGGCCGCCCTGGTATTGCGTGCCGTAAATCACAAGCTGCGCCAAAAAATGCTTGATCTTTTAGACGAGAACAAGCGCATGACAGTTACCGAAATCTATGTAAAACTCCGACTCGAACAAAGCGTAGCAAGCCAACACCTTGCCATCTTGCGCAGCGCAGGTGTGGTACAGACGGAACGGAACGGAAAATTCATTTTTTACTCTGTGAATCGCAGTCGAGTGGGCCAGATTTCTTCGCTGGTAGAAGAACTCGCTGCTTAATCTTACAGTTTTTTTAATGTTTAACTGCGTGTAATTCATAGCAAGCCGTACTGCAAAACAGCACGGCTTGCTTTTTTTATTTTGCGGATTTGCTTAATCAAGTGGGTAATTGCATCTTTGCGTACCGATTATAATAATCCCATTCCGATTACAAAGCAAAATAGAATGAACAAACACACACCGACCTCCCAAGTTCGTGGCGATCAGCTACGACCTGCCGTGCGTATTTTACGTGCATTGGCCCACCCGCTTCGATTAAATATCATCCGTGTGATTCACGCCAACAATGGCTCTGCCAATGTTGGAGAAATCTACCTAGCACTTGATATCGAACAATCTATCGCCTCGCAGCATTTGCGGGTACTGCGTCAGGCAGAACTCGTGATTACCCGCCGCGACCGAAAATTCATTTACTACAGTCTTGACTACGAACGAATTGCCCGAACGAATAAGGCGATTACTGTGTTGAAAGATGAAAGGATGAGTGCTTAGTTTGGAGGCTTAGTTTTTCTTACCTGGTAACTTTACAATTCGTTGTTGAAATTGCGCTTGCACTGTGCAGGGATGATCAGCATTTGTATCGCTAAAACCCCTCGATTCCAGTACTTGATCCAACAACAAAGCCCCTCGATAAGTACAATCGAGGGGCTTCGTAAAACAACGGTTTTCGCGCTAGACTAGAAAAATACGCCTATTTTAAGTGCAAGATTTCCGAAGGTTGTCTTACCATCCTCTTTCTCCCAGTTTCCAGCACTCTTTTCAACAGAACCATTCCGGGTAAGGTCGGTGAATTGCTTCTGAAAAGCAAGACCAGCTACTAGCGTTGCATTGGACGCAAACTCATATTCGATGCCGCCGCCAAGACCCCAAGAAAGCGAAAGGCCCTTCACCTCATCTCGGATATCAATATCCTCTAGGTTTTGGGTATTGGTGCCCCTGATGTCTCCAATTCCTTTGGTAACAAAGCCAAGGGTAAATATGGGCAGTTCGGCGTAAAACTTGAAGCGCGCATCTTCATTAGAGCCGCCCCGCATTTTCAGGCCTAAAGGAATTTCCACATAATTGATGCGGTAGTGAAGTTTAGTATCAATGCTGAAGGTATCAGATGGAATATCGCTCAAATCTGATTGATCCCAAGGTTTCCAGCGCGAATAGCCATTCTGAAGGCTGCCACCTTGATTAAAGCCAAAGCCAAGCCCCGTGGTGAGCGCATAATTATCTGCGAAGTAGTACTCGCCAAGGGCGCCTAGTTTGACCCCCCAGTTGGAACTAATTCCTTCGATTTTTCGGTCGTTGGTACGCAACCAAGACCATGATGGACTAGCTTGAAAGCCAAATCGGACGCCTTTTTGGGCTTCAGCTTTGCCGAGTAAGAGTGCGGAGAAGCAGAGTAGCAGAGTAATTTTTTTCATAGTTGTTGTAACTTGTAAGCAGGTAAATAATCTGGGTTTGATTGTTGGTTGTCCATTTAGCACAATCCAACTTTGTGCAAAAGTCGTGGTTTTTCGCTTACTTAGACGTAGATTTATTGAAAAGCAATTGTTGGCCGCTAAAAACAAGTCCAAATCCTAAGGGTTCACTTCCTTTGTATTTTAGAGGTACGCTAATCTTCGTTAAATTAAGGAACGGGTTGAGATAAAACTGCAATTTTAGCAGTCTTATTTTGTCTTTCTCTCTTCGTTGCTTATCGGTTTTTTTTAATTGTTTTCATGCGCTTGCGTGGCGCGAAAAGTTCCTATCTCAACGCTTATTTTATGATGCACAAATTGCTATTGTCTTGTTTACTCCTCCTTTTTTCCCTGTCGATTTCGGCACAAACCTTTTCGAGTACTGTCAATCAACCCATTCCTGATGATGGTACAATCGTTACTTTTGATATACCCGTCAGTGGGTTACAAGGAATTATTGATACCGCTTTTGGTCTGGAGCGGGTCTGCATCAATATGACGCATACCTACACGGAAGACATGACCGTGAAATTACAGGCCCCCAACGGCACCGTGATTATGCTTTTTGGTGGAGTGGGCGGGGCGGGGCAAAATTTTACAAATACCTGTCTGGAGGGAAGCGGAACTTCGCTGTCGGCAGGGTCAGCCCCTTTCACCGGAACCTATCAGAGCATGGGTGTTTTGGGAAATATGAACAAGGGCCAAGATCCTAATGGCACTTGGACTTTGATTTTGCACGATACTTATGCTTTTGCTGACGCAGGTTTTTTGATCGATTGGGACATTAGTTTCGGCAATAA
This sequence comes from Chitinophagales bacterium, assembly GCA_038327555.1. Taxonomy (GTDB): domain Bacteria; phylum Bacteroidota; class Bacteroidia; order Chitinophagales; family Saprospiraceae; genus M3007. The sequence goes on along the minus strand of JBBQLD010000032.1, from coordinate 13,911 downwards.
CCCCGCAAAACCCTTCATTTTTTACAGTAGCGATTTGCCGATCTTTAAATTTACGACCATCAATGATCCTATTGGCGATGAGCCTAAGGTTCCGGTTTTGATGCAGATCATTGATAATGGTTCTGGTGTCCGCAATGATCCTAACCAGACTAATTACGCCTATGAAGGCTTGATTATGACAGAGTGGCAAGGATATACTGGCCCTTATTACCCCAAGAAGAACTATGCTTTTGAACTCATTGATACCCTTGGAAATGATATCGACACCAGCATTCTGGGTATGCCGAGAGAAAGCGACTGGATTTTTAAGGCCGAATATCTGGATAATACCCTGCTTAAAAACTCAATTACCTATGAAATGGCCCGCAGAATGGGTGGATATGCGCCCAGAACCCGCCCCTGCGAAATCATTTTGGATGGAGATTATATTGGTCTGTATGTGCTGACAGAAATTGTAAAAAGAGATGCCAATCGGGTAGATATTGCTAAACTTTCCTCCAAAGACACGATTGGCGTGGATCTGAGCGGTGGCTACATCATTGAAATGAACATCAACAACGTGCCTGGAGATTGGAACTCCCCTAATCTGCCCAGCAATTCAGCAACCTGCCCATTTGCCGTGGAATTCAAACACGTTTACCCCAAAAGCGAAAATATTCAACCCCAACAGCGCGATTACATCCGCGCTTATGTGGACAGTATGGAAAATGCGCTATTAGCACCAGGTTTTGCCGATCAAGACACAGGATATCGACAATACCTTGATGTAGACGCATTTATAGACTTCCTGATCGTTAACGAATTTAGTGTCAACTATGACAGTTACGGCCGCAGTACTTACCTCTACAAAGAAAAAGATACGGATGGCGGCAAACTAAAATGTGGTCCGCCTTGGGATTATGACCGGGCCATGTCTTATGAGTATCCTGCTAGTGCCGAAGGATGGGTATGGGAAATTACCCACCCATATTGGCCTTTCCCATTCTGGTGGTCGCGGATGTGGCAGGATTCCACCTACCGTAAACAGTTGGCTTGTCGCTGGACTATGTTGCGGCAAAACACACTGCAAACAGAGGCATTCATGGGCGTAATTGACTCTTTGGTAGCTCAAATAGACGAAGGACAGGAACGTAATTTCAGGGTCTGGAGTACATTGGGCACCTTGACCTATCCGGAGCATATTGGCAGCCTGAAATCCTATCTGGTGCAGCGCCTGGATTGGATCGATTCGACTTTAGCGGTGGAAGGAGTCAGTGCGCCAATGATTTATCTGCCAACAGATACCCTGCTTTGTACCGGAACCACTTTTGATGCGGCCGCGCTCAATGGCATGCAATATGACTATAATTGGCAGCCCGGGCCGGATACTTCTGTGAATACATTCACTCAGGACGGTATGCATGCCCTGCTTGTAACTGATAAATATGGTTGTTTCACCAAAAAAACCATAAATATAACAGTGACAACCCCCACCGATGCCACTTTCAGCACCTCGCAGATAGACAGCACTTCAACCTGGTCTTTTATGCCGAATGACCTCAGTGCTGACACCTATCTCTGGAATTTTGGTGATGGCAATACTTCAACGGAGCAAAATCCGAAGCATCATTATGTTGGACTGAGCTTGTATGTGGTTTCACTGACGACCTCAGATATGGTCGGCTGCCCGGCCCAAACGACACAGGATACCCTTCAGTTTTTATTTTCCGGTATTTTTGATCAGCCTGGTTTTAAAGGTCTGGTGTATCCTAATCCTTTCCGGAACAATATACAGATCGATTTTCCGCAACCCATGGCAACCGCTTTTGCAATTTCGCTGGAAAACGAACTGGGACAGCAATGGAGTCTGGTCAAATATTCAGCCGGCACTGAACGCTGTACGATCAGTACCGAAGAGTTTCCTAAAAGCGTATATTGGTTGCGGATCATGCAGGAGGACAAAGTCTGGGCTTTGAAATTGCTCCGGCTTTAAGAAACGTGTCACAAATAACTTTCCATTTTGGCGGCATCTTTTACAGCCTGCCCAAAAATGAGTCCCCCAAAAAAATTGAGGGATTCATCTTTTGGCAGACTGTTCTCATTCAGCGCAGTTCTGTGCGATATGGATCTACCCGCACTTGAATCAATGGTGTAGCTCTACATGGAAAAAGCTTTGAAAATCCCAAGTAAGGGCTTTTTTAAGCCGTGTTTAGCCTTTTTGAATAAAAACTTAAAAAAACTTAAACAAAAGTTGAACTACTCCGAATACTTCGTGTTTATTTGCATGTTGAATTTTCAACGGTTAACCAAACTTTCTTTTATGGAGTCTCTTTTCACACACCCGGTACTTCTATTTACCGGCCTTGCGGCCAACGATTATGTTGGTTTTACGTTCTTTATTGGCTATATGGCCATGTTTGCTGCTTCTGTATTCTTCTTCTTCGAGCGCTCGCAAGTTGAAGGCAAATGGAAGACCTCTTTACTTATCGCAGGCATAATCACCATGATTGCCTCTGTGCACTATTTCTACATGCGTGATGTGTGGTTGACGACCGGTCAATCTCCTACTCAATTCCGTTACATTGACTGGATCCTGACTGTTCCGCTCATGTGTGTAGAGTTCTACCTCATCCTCAAAGCTTTTGGTGCTAAAATCGAGTTGCTTTGGAAGATGATCGGTTACTCAATGTTGATGCTTGTAGCTGGTTACCTTGGCGAAACAGCCTTCCGCTCTAACAGTGTAATCTGGGGTATTATCTCCACGATTGGTTACGCTGGTATCGTGTATGAGGTATGGTTGGGTTCTGCCCGCAAGCTTGCTGGCAATTCTAACGATCCGAAACTACAAGCTGCTTTCAAGGCGCTGTCTTGGTTCGTTTTAGTTGGTTGGGCTATTTATCCAATTGGCTACATGGCCATAGAGACAGATGGTTGGTTGCGCGGCGTGATTGATGTGCGTAACATGGACCTTATCTACAACATCGGTGATGCTGTAAATAAGATCGGCTTCGGCTTGGTTATTTATAGCCTGGCTGTAAGTTCTTCGCGTAGCAACGCTTAGTTTTATTAAATAAGTGATGCTCTTAGGGGCTAATAGTGATTGGTTTACTATTAGCCCCTTTTTTCTCTACCAGCAAGTAAGGAAATTTCCTTGTCTTGCCTAGATGTACATTTGCTGTGTTTGATTTTAGCAATAGAAATATTTTTGTCCCCGTTTTGATGCTGACAATTTCGTTTGGTATCGTGGGAATGTGCTGGCCTGACTTATTGCAACAAATACAGTATCCGTTATTAGCCGGACTTGTACTGCTCATTGGACTTCCACATGGAGCTACCGATTTTTTGCTTTTTCGGCGCTTGCATGGCCCTGAATTAGACAGAAAAATGGTATTCAAGTTCTTTTGCTTTTATTTGGTCGCCGTATTGGGTTATCTAGCCGTTTGGTTCGTAGCCCCTCTGCTGGCCTTGGTCATTTTTTTGGTTATTTCTGCGTATCACTTTGGCCAGTCGAATTGGCAATCTTTACCTGTCGCTTCTGGAATAAGGCCTGTTTTGAATGTCTCATTTGGTGCTTTTACCATTGGAGGTGCCGTGCTTTGGCATTGGGATGAAGCGCAGAATATTGTCCGGCAAATGATTGGTGATTTGCCTGCCTGGTCTGATTCAACCATGGCCAATATTCAGTGGTTTGTATTGCTATTCAATATTGTACTCCTTTTCGGAATTCGACTTTCTCATCAGATAAATCAATCTTTGCTGTTTGGTGAATTGCTTAAGCTCTCTGTTTTAGCTTTCATGTTTTACTACACACCACTCTGGGTCGGGTTTACACTTTACTTCACGTTGTGGCACTCCTTAAGTTCTCTACTTGATCAGGTATTGTTTTTTCGCCATCAATGGCCCACTTTCACCCTGACTAATTATTATTACCAGGCTGCGCCATATACTCTATTGGCGATTTTTGGACTTCTGGGATTGATGTTTGGCCAGTCTTTTTTGTTCCCAAATGCCTCATTTCTCAGTCTTTTCCTGATTCTAATAGCCTGCATGACCCTGCCTCATATTATTTTGATGGAGGAACGCTACAAATAATTTAACTGCCATGGAAAAAGAAAGCCGTCTATCCATCATGCATATTCCGTTAAGTGGGTGGTATGATATTTTGTTCAAAGCGCAAAATATCGCACGGGTTGAACGTTGGATCATTGGATTTGCATTGTTTGGATTTGCACTGCATCTGCTGCTGATTTTTTTAGTCAAACACGACTTTTGGGGGCTTGCAAGTATACTCGAGCTTCAAGCTAATTATTTGAAAGCCATATACACCCCTTTTAGCATCATTTTATTTTATGAGGTGCTGATGCTGGTGGTGATCTTACCCAAAAGTATCACCAACTTTATCGGAAAACAGTACGAAATTATCACCTTGATTACCATTCGCAGTTTCTTCCACGATATTGCAGATTATGATTTAGATAAGCCTGAGATCTATACGTTTGATTTTTTAAAAAACATTGGATTAGACCTTGCGGGAGCTTTGATTCTGTTTTTTCTAACCATCGTGTATTATCGGTTGTTTGCAAAAACCCAAAAACCTCAATTAATACCATCCTCAAGACGCACCAGGTTTATTCGAATCAAAAAGACGGCTGCTGTAGTGCTGAGCCTGCTCCTGCTTGCACTTTCAGTGGTCAGTCTTACTGGTTGGCTGAACCAATTGTATGATGTTAGTATGAATGGAGGGCATTTTCCTAATCCTAACACCGTGTTTTACAAGGAGTTTTTTAACGTAATGATCTTTGTAGATGTCTTCCTGCTCATCTTGTCCTTTATTTATTCTGGCACCTATGACATCATTTTTAGAAACGCAGGTTTTGTCATTTCTACCATCTTGGTTCGTATTGCATTAACGGCTGAGAAACCTTTTAATATTTATTTTGCCTTAATAGCTGTGTTTTTTGGTGTGCTTTTGATTGCCCTTTTTGTTTTTTACAATCAGAAACCAGTGCATGCGCAGGTGGATACAGAGACAGATCTGGAATAGAAAAGCTGCCCATGAAAAAGTAGTCTGTGTAAGCCTTTAAATTCGCCTCAAAAAGAGATGAGTAAACTGCCGGGCAACACAGACATTTATCTGCTAGACCAGATCATAAAAGGCCGCTACGAGCCATCGGACATAATCCTTGACGCTGGTGCCGGAGGCGGCCGCAACTTGGAATGGTTTGTACAACAAGGATATAGGGTATACGGGACGGATCGTGATCCTTTAGCGATAACAGCCTTAAAAAATGCCTACCCGGGCCTTTCGGGGGACAGCTTTCAAGTGGCTCCTGTTGAATCGCTACCTTACCCGACTGCTTTTTTCAATCACATTATTAGCAGCGCTGTCCTGCATTTTGCCGAAACCGAGCAACACTTTGAGCAGATGTTTGGCGAAATGATCCGCGTGCTCCGACCCGGAGGATCGCTCTTTATTCGGGCTGCCACTGATGTAGGTTTAGCCGATAAAATTATTCCCTTAGGCAATGGCAGGTTTTATCTGCCTGATGGCACCGAGCGCTTTTTAATAACCCGAGTGGCATTGGACAATTTGATTCGGCAGCATGGGCTGTGCTTTTTAGAGCCTTTTAAAACGGTATTGGTGGAGGATTTGCGGAGCATGAGCGTGGTGGTTTTGGGAAAATGAGTAGAGATTGATTGTTTTTGGTTGTTTTTGGTCGGCAGAGCCGACGGGGATGGTGGACACAAGGCTGGAGCCTTGCGCCAGCTAGACACAAGGCTAGGGCCTTGCGCCCAGCGTGAGCATACTATTTTATCTATCGAGAAAACTTATCAAAAACGGCAGACATGCTGACGCAAGACACCTGCTGGCGCAAGGCTGGAGCCTTGTGTCCTGCTGGTGCAAGACTCCAGCCTTGTGTCCACTATTCTCATCGGCTCTGCCGACCCAAAATACCAAAGTATACCCCCTCAATCCATACTCGGAAAATCCACATCCCCAAAAAACCAGCCATCCTCCTCAAAAGAAGTCCACAGCAGTTTTACATCATAAACACCCTGACCTTCAGCATAATTACTGGCACTGCTGTAAATCCAATCTTCAGGTTTTAGTACCATTTTTGCTCGTAAAGGATTAGCATGGATGTATCTCAGTTTCTGGATCGTCACTTTTTCAGAATACAATTCAATTGGGTGGTTATCAGGTTGCCAAATCTGATGTTGCTGCGCTCCTTTGTGATGATGTGCAAAATATCGCAACATGTACAGTAGCCATTCTCGCCGGCTTTCATGGTTTGCTTTATCTAGAAGCCGGTCAATAATACGCCGGGCACTGTACGCCTTAAAGTCGCGCATGACTGCTTCGAGTTTATATGGCGTTTTCGTGTTGACAATCATATGAATATGGTTAGACATGATGACGTAACCCCAAATTTGTAAGCCCTTGTGCTCAGCGCAATATTTCCAATTTTCTAAAATAATGTCGCGGTACTCCGCTCGATTGAAGATATCAACCCAGCCGCAAACGGTACAGGTTAGGAAGTTTAAACCGTGTTGATCACGTATTTTGTATTTAGCACTCATTTGGTATTGAAAATTGGTTCATACAAATTTCGTGGATTTTTTCGGAAAATGCAAGTCGGTTGGGGTTTTGTTTTTTTTGGTCGGCAGAGCCGACGGGGATAGTGGACACAAGGCTGGAGCCTTGCCCCAGCTAGACACAACCATCCCCTCCAATTAATTTACAGTCAAAAAACAATCAAAAAGCAGTTTTTCGCTATCCTTTTGGTCAGACTCCGTGGATTACAACCCTACTTTTGACCAGCATTTTACACCAAACCCTTTATTGAATACCAATGTTTATGACTCCCTTCAAACCTAAATGCCTGATAATCACCTTTTTTTGCTTGTCGATTTTGTCCCGCGACGCAGCCGCCCAAATATTTCGTGATGGAGAAAAATTCAATCTTAGCGTGGCAGTCAAATTGAGCCTTGGAATCGGCGGCAAACGCTCGTCCTTTTACAACCTGAGTGCCGCCGCCGGAGTATCCAGAAACATTCAAAATGGTAAGCTAAATATCTTACCAGGTGGCCAAGTAACTGTCAACTATTACTCCAAAGGCCCTGGAACCTCGGTCATTGCCTATGCCAATCGGTTCGGCCAATTGGATGTGGTGTCTTCATTTTATGTCGTGGGTGGATACAACTGGAGCGGCCAGGGCCGTGAAAAATATATCCGCACATTCAATCAAATGAGTGCAACCACTATCCGGCACAATTTCGACGGTGCGGTTTCTTATGGCACCAGTTTTTTGGTCAATAATCATGGACGAAATCAGCAATTAGGCCATATTGGATTCAATATTGATCAGTTTTTGATTGGTTATTACAACGACGGATTTTTGCCTTTTGATCGATTCGCAGGTGATGCTTTCGACCGATATTGGACTGGTGGAGGATACCTGGCCTACGGTTTGGATGCGTTCGGCAATCAATTGTCGCGCAAAAACCCCTGGTTTGAAGGCCAGTTTGTTGAATACGCCTACGATCGATTTACCGGAAATGTACAGGCAGGTTACCAGCTTTCGAAGGAGCTTTTGTTTAGCGGTATCCCGCAGCAAAACATGGAAGAGGCCTTTTACAATCGTGCCTTGAGCTCTATTTCACTGCGCAATATTAACGGCTCCAATCTTGGGGTTGGCCTGCTGGGACAATGCCCAAACTGCGATATTCAAGATGTTTTGCACCGATTACTTGGATATTCCAGGCATGTTTCACTTTCTAAATGTGTGCCCGTAGTATTCGGCAGTTTTCAATACAACGAATTCCATAAACTCCTCAACCAAGATCCACAATGAAAACCCGCTTTCTCTTCGTACTGTACTGCATTGCCATTGGTTTGGTTGGGTGCAGTGAACGCACATTTTTTAGCAATGCTGGCTTGGTCTACAGTAGCATAAAGGATCGGCCCAGTACACCGCCCGAACTTAAGTGGTCGTCCGAGGGCTTTTATAGATTCGATATTTGTGCACACGACACCCTTTTTCAAAACACGAATGTGCAGTGGTTTTGCGATTGTACTGACCCAAAAAGCGAGGGCAGCGTAGATAGTTTTGCAATGGCTTTTGTAGATGAAATCCGGGTCGTCTTTTTCAAAAGGCCGAAAGGTCAACGCGTCATTAACCTTGATAAACTCGGGAAAGAGATCAAAATAGGGGTATATTCCTGGGATTTTCAAAATTTCAACGGCACTCAAACGAATCCAACGCTCGTTGTCAGGGTCAATTCGCCAAAATCAGGCAACAAGGAAAATGACTTTTCAGATTTGTTTTTTGAGGTAAAAGGGAAAAGTCTGGCGTTGATTGAAATGAAATATTTTGATGATGATAGTTCGATTACGGATATGACCCGCCGCAAGAAAAAAAGCAAAGGATCCGGGCCGCTGACGGAGAACCCAAAAGAGGGAATACGGACGATTCGTCCAGCTGAGGTTTTTGCATTGTCCCGCATGTTATATCAATTTGTTCCAAAGCCTATTGTGCTCAGATTTAATGGCAATGCAGTTCAAAAAATTGAATATGCTTCAGACAATCCTCGCGGTTTTGTTCGGAGTACAACCTTAAAAAACGGGACTCAACTACTAGAACAATCTGATAACCAAAAGTCAATTAAAAGCTGGTAACTGCCAATCGCATGTCCTCCAGCAAAGGCTAAATGCACCCGGATCACCTGCTCCATCTTATTGGAAACAAATTGATTATTCAAAAATTAGACACAAAAAAAAACGGCTCCGAACTAAAAGTCCGAAGCCGTCTGAGGAGTTAAGGAGGTAATACCCTTTTTATTCTTTGTCGAAACGCATCTCCTGGATGCTGATGTTTGTGCCATTTACTTTAAGGTAAAGGTAAACGCGGTAAGTCCCCGATGTTGCGCTTAAGTTGCCGATGCAATATTGATCACTGTTTTCGCGACTTTGGCCTTTATGTACCTGAGCAAAAGCTTTTGGTTTATTGCTGTCGAAAAAACCTTTCAGTACTTCAGCAGCTTTGGATTTGGCGTATACTTGCTCTTTGTCCTGAATGGAAATTTCCACATTGTCGGCAAAGTATTTTGAAATTACGTCCACGTCACCAGCACCTAAGGCAGTTGAAATGGCTTCCAGCGCAGGAGTACCTTGTGTGTTGTTGGCAAAAACAAAAGCTGGGGCTAGGAACAGCAGGAAAATCAGATTCTTCATTTTGAAGCAGGTTTGTTAATTTGTTCGTGATTGCGAACGTTTGCAGTTTTGAACGTTAAAAGGTTACAAAGTAACTGCCAAAAAAGGTTTCTATTGTAAACACGAAGTTAACCCCGACTTAACACCCAACCAATGTATTGACTGTTAAAGTTTTAGAACTTTAACGCTTGTAGCCTGATTGCCCTTTTCGAGCCGGATAAAATAGATGCCAGGCAGCCAGGCAGCGCTTGGTATATAAAAGCTGGTTTTTCCCAGAATCAGATTTTGTTGGGTAATCCACACGCTTTTCCCGGAAAGATCGAAGGCCGTTACTTGATATTCACCTGCTTCAAGACTTTCCAGATGCACCGTAGATTGGTCTTGTAATGGATTTGGGAAGACGGTCAATTTAGGCAAATGTTCTGCAATCTCGTTTGTAAAGGTACTGGATTCTGTGAGTTTGAGCGAGTTAAACCCTGAGCCATCGCCACTGGAGGTACCGTTGGAATTCACTCCGTTACCCGCAGCATATAAAGTTATGCTGCCTGTGCCTGTAGGGGGTGCAGTCCAGGTCACGTTAAAAAGGTTGGAGGTAGAAATATTGCTGTGTTCGGCGTACGTGCGTCCTTCTGGAATGCTTGCGAGCTTGTAGTTGTTTGGGTTTACATCGGTGAATCCGTCGAGATCAGTGTTGTCGCTATCTCGGAGACCAATCATCTGAAAGCCGTAGCCATTCAACCCAGCTCCGGAAGCGGTGATCGTGACTCGTGCCGTATAATTTTTGCCCGGTAAATATTGGGCAACGGGGTTGTTGGCACTGTCCAAAACGCTAAGAGCTAAGCTGGCTAAGATTGGGCCCTGGCCGTGACAATTGATGCACGTTTTGGGTTGGCCGCTTTGGGTTTCATCGCCAGGAGCACCAGTGTTGCCTCTTTGGGCTTGAGAGGCACGGCCATTTTTGTTGCCAAGGACTAATAAAGTGCAGAAAATTCCTAAGAAAAGGAAGGTAACGAGGCGTAGCATAGGATCGAAATAGAAGTGAGAAAAAGTGAAAGAAATGCATTAGAAAGCAGGCGAAATAAAAGGCGATCTTTTAACACGCCCCTAAAACGCAGCCTATGACAAATATTTGTCCCAAAGGTTGAATGCGCTAGGCATTTGCTTTGGCTATTTTCATCCAAATGCGGAATTTATTCAATCAATGGCAGGTAAGGAAACGAAGAATTACCTTGAATTTTATTGCAAATTAATCGCTATACCATTTTCTTTGTAGACACTTTCAAACCCAGATCCCCTCATGTTACCTAAAGATTTTGTAGCCCAATACCTGCCTTTTGCTAAACTAGCCCAAAAATCCACGGGCATCCATGCCGTAGCGATTTTGGCCCAAGCTGCCCTCGAAAGCGGCTGGGGCGAACGTGTGCCTGGCAATATGTTTTTTGGTATAAAAGACCCCAAAAAAGGCAAAACTGGCAAAGGCCAATTGATTCAAACCACCGAATACCTGAAAAGCCCAGGTCAGGAACATTTGTTCCCAGAAGTAATTTCTGTGACCTGGAATGAGCCCCGTAAACGCTGGAAATATGTGGTACGAGATTGGTTCAAAAAATATGACACGCCTGCCGGGAGTTTCCGCGAACACGCTCGCTTTTTTCGCAGCAATCCGCGATACGCCACGGCATTATTGCATCGAAAAGACCCCGTTCGGTTTTTGGAAGAAGTGGCCAAGGCGGGTTATGCTACAGCGCCAGACTATGCTAAGGTGCTGGTGCAATTGGTGAAAATGATCCAGCGGGTCTTGCCAACGGAATTGGAATCTTTTGAAATTTCTGTGGAAGCGGAGTTCTTTGTAATTGCCCGGGAGGAGGATTTGGAGGCGTATTTGAAAGTAGAAAGGAAATAAAAAAGCAAGTGTCGCATAAGCGGAATTCGGCTCAGTGGGTTAAACTTTTGTTAGGTTTGGGTGCTTTATTTATTCACCGGGTGACTTGAAGTCACCCGGTGAATAAATAAAGCACCCAAACCAAATTTGCCTGAGTCCATCATTGATTTACTTATGGCCCCCTTCAAGAGGCGAAATAAATATCGCCGCACTCAATGCTCCTCATGCACGGAATGTTTGGCGTATTCAGCCACCAATTTTGCCTGAATATCCGGCGGAACAGCAGCATATTCCGAAAAGGACATCGAAAATTTGGCCTTGCCCTGTGTAAGCGCCCGGAGCGTGGAGGAATATTTGTGCAATTCCTTCAGCGGCACTTTCGCCTTGATGACTTGGTAATGCCCATCTGCGCCCATACCCATGATGATGGCTCGGCGGGTTTGCAAATCGCCCATCACGCCGCCCATTACTTCTGCATCACAGAGTACTTCGAGGTCGTAAACGGGTTCCAAAATCTGTGGTTTGGCGTCGTGGAAGGCTTCTTTGAACGCCATGGTTGCGGCAATTTGGAAGGCCATATCGTTGGAGTCCACGGCGTGCATTTTACCGTCGTAAATGCTAACCCGCACGTCTCGGCAATAGGAACCAGTGCTGGGACCTTCTTCCATTTTTGCCATGATGCCCTTCTTGATGGCATTGGTAAAACGCCCGTCTACCGAACCGCCCACTATGGCCCAACAGAACGAAAATTTTCCTCCCCATTTAAGGTCTTCTACCTCTATATTCTTGGTTGTCAGGTCGTGAGGAGCTGGCATTCCTTCGTAATACGGTTCGATACGCATGTGTACTTCGGCGAATTGGCCCGCCCCACCTGATTGTTTTTTGTGGCGATAATCCTTGTTTGCCTCCTTCGTTATGGTCTCGCGGTACGGAATACGGGGTTCGGTGAATTCAATTTTTACCCCAAAATTTTGTTCCGCCTTGTAACGCACAATATCGAGGTGCATTTCCCCTTGACCTTGAATGATGGTCTGTTTGAGTTCCATACTTTGATCCAAGAGCAGGGTGGGATCTTCTTCCTGTATGGAGTGGAGCGCATGAGCCATTTTTTCCACCTCGGCCTTACTAGGCGGCAACACCGCTAAACGAATGCGCGGTGCTGGGAAGTGAATCCGCTCTATTTTCAGGTCAGAGCCTTTCGGATTCAGGGTCTGGTTGGTGTGTGAGCCTTTGAGTTTGACCGTGCAACCGATATCACCAGCGCGAAGTTCTTCTACCTGATCGCGGTTTTTTCCTTCACATTCAAAGAGTTGAGAAAAACGTTCTACAGTGCTGTTGTCGGCATTGGTGAGCTCGTCGCCAGATTTAAGGGCGCCAGAAAAGACTTTGAAGTAGGAAACGTTGCCCACTTTTGGCTCGTTCACTGTTTTAAAAATAAATACGCAGGGACGAGCGCCCGGGTCGCAAGGTTTAGTGCCGCCACCTTCGAGGGCTGCTGCGGGACGGTCGGCCGGGCTGGGGCAGATGTCGTGGATAAAACCCATCACACGGCCACTACCCATGTCCTTCAAGCCCGAAACACAGAATAAAGGATAAAACTGGCGGTGCGCCAAGCCAATACTGAGGCCTTTAGCCAGTTCATCTTCACTGAGCGAACCTTCTTCAAAGAATTTTTCCATGAGGCCCTCATCGTTCTCGGCGGCAGCTTCAACAAGCGCATTGTGCATCTCGTCAGCGCGGCCTTTGTGTTCGGCAGGAATGTCCTTTTTTTCAGGTTTTCCACCTCCAGCTGGGAAAACATACATGACCATACGTAACGCATCTACGATGGAATTGAATCCAGAACCTTGATTTACAGGGAATTGCAAGGGCAACACCCGAGCACCAAATCGTCGATGTGCCTGATCGAGTGTCGTTTCAAAATCTGCTTTTTCATGATCCAGCTGATTGACTACGAAGATGGTTGGTGTCTCGTTATTTTCGAGGTGTTCCCAAATTAGTTCAGTACCTACTTCCACCCCACTTCGGGCGTTGAGCAACATCAATGCCGTATCTGCTACCTTCAAAGCTGCCACCACCTCCCCGGAAAAATCGTCGAGGCCGGGCGTGTCAAGGATGTTGATTTTGGTATCTTTCCAGGAGCAGTGAAGCACAGAGGCAAAGAGTGAGTGGCCGCGCTGATGTTCGAGTGGAGCATAGTCGCTCTGCGTGTTGCCTTCTCCGACGTTGCCGCGGCGGGGGATGGCTTTCGCTTCGAAAAGCATGGTTTCGGCAAGGGTTGTCTTGCCGCATCCGGAGTGGCCGCAGAGGACCACGTTTCGGATTTTGTCAGTAGGATAAACTGCCATAACGCAATGAACTGGTTTGGTGAACGATGGACGGTACACGGTTGACGAAACAAGGCTTACGGTACACGGTGTATCGTAAACCTTGTTCCATCAGCTGTGTACCGTTGATTGTAAACGTGCAGAATACATAACCAAGAATTTTATTCGGTGAAAAAATCTGCTTTCGGCGGTTAATGTAGGTGGGTTTTGGAAATGGTAGGTGGAAATGTGGAATTTTTTTTATCATAATTTGTAATGATCCCAATCAGATACTGGAAATTTGGCCGAAATACAGCAAAGAATAAGAATTATTTGGAGTCATGATCCAGACTGCCTGACCGTTCAGAATCAAGGATGGATTGCACTTGGTCAGATTAGACGCAGCGCGCCTGGAAAGAAGCAATATTTACGTATCCGTTCAAAAACCTATGGCGAATTTAAGGGGAAAACATAACTTTGTGGGATAAATGAAAGATGCTCTAAAACATATCGACCCGCATAGCATGCAT
>JBBQLD010000031.1:0-18908 GCA_038327555.1 Chitinophagales bacterium | reverse complement strand
TTGTTGCGCTCACGCACGTCTTTGGCGAGGGTGAAGCCATCCTTTCGGGGCATCATTACATCAAAAACGCAGAGATCGTAGCTGCTTTTTCGGAAGGCTTCGAGGCCTAGCACACCATCGGTGGCTAGGGTTACGTCGTAGTCGTGCATTTCCAGATAAGAACGGAGCACGTCGCCAAAGTTTTGGTCGTCTTCGACCAGCAGGATTTTGTATTGAGCACTTGCCATAGTCGGTCTGTGAGTGTTCGTTAGATTAAATATTTGTCGTTTGAGTCACTTGTTGCCCGTGGAGCAAGGCTTTAACGTTAGGTATTCAAAACGAAGTATGTGCGAGACTGCTTGTTCAGAAAAAATGTTAAAATCTTCCAACCCACTTTCCTGCCAGCCTCAGCGCAAATGCGGTTAAAATGTTGCATTTTTTTACATTTACCCATACTATCTCACTCTATGTCGAATCTTTCTTCCAAAAAAATAACACTCCATGCAACTTCGGCAAACCTAATTTGTCAATCGTTTCTGGCTCATACTTTTTAGAGTTCCGCTAATCTTGCCCGCCAAGTCCTCAGCGGATCAAAAAAAACAAATCCCCTAACCCCTAAATCATCAGTATTTATTCACTTTCCACCTTCTTTCCGCTTTTTTGTTTATGAAAACAACGCGTATTCTCCTGCTTTCTGCCATATTCTTGCTTTTCCCGTGTTGCGCTACTCAACTTTTTTCCCAGCAAGAAGGGGCAAAAAAAATTGTCATAACCAAACGGGTCATTGATGCCAATGGTGATGAAAGCACTGAAACCATTGTGAAAAAAGGCACCGCTGCCGAAAACTTCGATGTTGAAAAATACATCCGCGAAAACCGTGCAGATAATGCCCAGGTTGAAGTGAAAGTCACTGGCGACGAGGAGGAGCGAACGATCGTTATCAAGGGCTCCAAAACCATCCGAACCAATGAAGATGACGAAGAGGAGGAGGTTAACGAAGATGGCATTGATCGAGGCAATGGCTATGCTGGCTATCCAGGATACGAAGGCTATCCAGGATACGAAGGCTATTCTGGTTACCAAGAGTCCGGCTACAAAACTTGCACTGACCATAACGCATTCCTTGGGGTAGATGAGGACTCCGATGAAAGAGCCAACGAACCTGGCCTTATCGTTAACGTGGTTCGCGGCTCTGCTGCTGATCGAGCTGGTCTTCGTGACAACGATAAAATCATTAAACTCAACGATACGCCTACCAATAAATGGAGTGATCTCTCTAAATTTGTGAATACCTCCAAAGTCGGCGACAAAGTGCGCGTTGCCTACGAGCGCTACGGAAAAGCAGGCAGTACGGAGGCCACCCTCACCCATCAAAATGATGTAAAGTATGATACGAAGTATGTACCAAAAGGCTTTCTGGGCGTAAAAGATGAGGAAGGAAATGACGAAAAGGAAGCACCTGGTCTAGCGGTAAAAATCACCAAAGAATCAGGCGCGGCGAAAGTCGGACTTCAAAATGGTGATGTGATTTTTCAATTGGGCGAGGCCCAAATCAGTGACTTTGAAGATATTAGCGACTTTATGGCCTATACCAAACCTGGCGATAAAGTGAATATCACGTATGAACGCAAGGGTAAAAGGAATACCGTGGAGGCTACCCTAACCGAACAAAAAAACTCCTGGAACATAAACGCTGGAAACTGGGATCTAAGCAATTTTGACCCAGAACAACTATGGAACAAAATTGGCTGGAACAATGGCAACTGTACCGTTAACGTAAATGCAAAAGATGCTTGCCTTGGGGTTTACTCCGATGCTTTTGCAGAAGGGAACGCTGAAGGCTCCCGCATCAATGACTTTACCGACGAATCTGCAGCGCGCGAAGTGAACATGGCCATAGGAGACGTAATCACTGCGGTTGCTGGCCAACGCGTAAAAAGCCATGATGATCTTTGGAACGAAATTGCCAAACACAAAGTAGGCGACAAAGTAAAAGTAGACTACTTCCGCGAAGGCAAAGCTTTGACTACCGAAGCTACACTTAAGGCTTGTCGTGATAACAGCAGCCGGGTGCAAATCCTGGATGGTGATGGCGAACAAGTGCGCAACTTTACCTCTTGGAATTGGAATGATGATGATCAACGTCGCCTTCGAGATCGCAGCGTGATTACCATCCGGCGTGGCGAAGGCGACGCGCCGAAGGTTAATGCCGTGCCAAATGGCCAACCAGAATCGCAAAACCGTAGCCTGAAACTTACCGAATTCCGGGCGTACCCCAACCCTACACAAGGTCAGGTGACGGTAGAATTTACCTGCGAGCCTGTAGCCACCACGGTCTCGTTTTTCGATCTTTCTGGTCGCCAGCTTTTCCGCGAAGAGCTCAATGCCTTCAATGGCCGATACAGTCAGCAATTCGATTTATCTGATTATGCTAAAGGGACTATTGTGGTGCATGTGCAGCAAGCGGATAAGATTTTTACGGAGCAGGTGATTGTGAATTGAGTTCGCGTAAGCTGGTAATAGGCTCTTAAAAAAAAGCCTTTCCGGCGAATTTCTACCCTATCTCCACAAAAGACTTGTTGCGATGGAGGGCTTTGGCGGGTAAAAGTCCTTTTTCCGAATGTCTTCGTTAAATTTTTCGCCGAATATGCCCGATTTCGACTGCAAAATTCGCCTAGGCATTCGAAAAAATGACAAATTTACCCACTCAAATCCTTCCACCGCAACAAGTCTAGAAAAAGTCCAGCGGAAAACCGCTGGACTTTTTTTGTGTAGATACGGCATCGGCGAATCCGGGAAGGCAGTTTTTTTGCCCCCCCAACCCATCCTTTTGTCCAGTCCCTGCGTCATTCTGTCAAATCGCTTACTACCTCAAGCAGCACATTCACTGCCACTGTGCGTCATTTCACAAAATTGCTTTTTGTATTCGAAGGGCTGTGCTTACTTTGGTCGCAAGAATTAATCACCCCCTCCATATAATTTCAACCAGATTAACAAATATACACAGAATGAAAAACTTTACCCTAGCCTTTTTCCTCCTTACATTTTCCTCTACTTTATTAGCTCAAAACATCGTCATCTCGACCCTAAACCCCAGCGGGCTTTACGTTTGTGGCACGGAACAGATGACCGTGACTTTGCAGAATGGTGCTGGGCCGGCGGCGACAAGTTTACAGACCTTCCTTACTTTCCCCACAGGGATTACCTATTTGCCAGGCACGGTAGTGGGGGCAACGGAGAGCAACATCTCCAACCTAAACGCCCCCGTGTTTGCATTGGCTGATTTGGCAGGTGGAGCTTCCGTATCCTTTACGCTGAATGTTACGGCAGACTGCCCGGTGGTTCAGGCAATTAATGATGGACAGACTTTTTCCAACATTATTTTGGCGACTTATACGGGCGGAAGCCAGCAAATTGTTTCCAGTTTATACCCCATAGAAACAGGTCTGCTCAATATAGGCTCCATCACGCCTCCAACAGTTACGGCCCAAAAAGGGGACGTTGTGATGCGCATGATTACAATGAAAAACACGCGCCAGGGGCCCATCCAATCGCTTTCCTTTTCTGATGGGCACTTCCCGGGTATCAGCATCCAATTGGAAGGGGGAATTAATCAGACAAATCTCGGGACTTTTTTTAGTGCTGAGGTGCCAGGTAGCTTTTTCACTTCCACAGGTAACGGAGATAATTTGCTGGATTTCAATGAAGAAATCACCCTGATTGAGAAGGTTACCATTGAGGATTGTGGCATTCCAACTTTCACCAACCAATCACTTATCATTATTGGTTGGGGTTGTGGCGGGCCGCCTTGCCGAAAGGATAGTGTGTATGCTTCGATCACTATTTTGCCGACGACGCAAAATCCAAGCCTCTCTTTTGTCCCCATTTATGATGCACCACATAGTCAATGCGGCGCCATACCCTCCACGCAGGAAATTCTCCTCATCAACAATGGGCAATTGCCTGCCTTGAATGTTTTACTGAACCCGTTCGCCCTTGACACTTCGTTTCATGCGCTTGATCAGGGTTCGTTTGAATGGAACAATGGTTCCGGATGGCAGCCCCTTCCTGCGCAGTTGAGCACGCCAACCATTTTAGCCAGTTGTGGTATTTCAAACTACGCTTTAGAGGTAATCGTTTCGGTGCCAGAGGTTCTGCCGGGCGACACCGTTCGGGTACGATTTAACACCTATTATTGCGAACCCGTTTGCGGTGGTCTGATTCCTGCAATGCGTGTTGGGTATAATTATCAGAAAGCTTGCCCTGCCAATGTACCGGTTGCCGGCGTGTTCAATTTTTATCCAGACACGGCTTTTTTAAAAATAACCGCCAGCGTAGCTTATGAACTTGAAAATTGCTTGCAAGACGACGAAACCTATAATCTCAAATATTGGATAAAATCAGGCCGTTTGCTTCAAGATACCGGGTTTTTACAAGTGCTTTTTGAGCTCCCGCTAGGTATTGATTGGGTGCACTCCTGTCCCTTCAGCCTGGATGGCCAAACGCCACTGGAATCCGTAATTACCCCAAATGGAGATGGATCCAGCTCTGTTCGAATGGTGTTTGATTTGCCCTTTTCACAAGATTCTGTTTCCAGCGGTTTTTGTTTGCTATACCATTGTGAACAAGGGCTCCCCTGCCAGTCATCGGTGCCGAATGTGCCACCTCGGGGCCTGGATTACACCGTGTATCCGCCGCCCTCTGATTGTAATGGCTGTGAACTTAAGCTCAATGCCTACTCGCTGGTGTCCAATACCCAAAATGAAGCGATCAACTGTGCTATAACCTTCTGCGATGAGTTTATTCTGGTCGTAAATGACCAATGTGATACCACTGGCGGCGGTGGTGGTGGCGGCGGAGGCGGAGGTTTGGGTGGCGGCAATCTGGTCGTGGTAGATTTTGACTCTTACCGCACCAATTATGGCCTTCAGGATAACAATGACGACCGATCTGCCGACAATAATGACATTGCCAATGCCCCTGGTGTACGCCGTGACCGCTTCCTGGTGGGAGATACCCTGCGTACTGAACTCCGGGCATTTATGGTTCAGGGTACTTTAGCGGCGCTAAATTTCAGGGTGTTTTTTGAATCCTGGTTGAGTGATTTTGATACCCTTGATGGGGATGCTTACCAACTGGAATTGGGTAAAAAATTATTCGCCAATTATGACACTACAAGTTTCGTGTCGGCGCATTTGACCATCAAAACGGCAGGCGGGCAGCAATACGATTGTCCCATTGGTTTGCCAGAAATCAAATCTGACCAGCACATTATCCAGGTTGCAGAGCCGAATATTCGCCCTCCGCAAATTGTGGATGTGTTGACCAATATGTTCCACCAGTTTGACCTCGATTTTGCTCAATTGAACTGTTTACCTGCTGGATTTGTGCTTTCGGCGGGAGATTCGCTGACTTTCACTTCGGATTTCAAATTTGAGCATAATTTCACCCCAATGGGTTCGAACGCACCGCCACTTATTAATTTCCGAAATTCCATTTGCGATACAGAAAAAACCTATTCCTGGGAGTTGGAAGACTTTTGCACAGAGAAGGAAATTTGCCAATTTTCCGGCTACTTGGAATCCGTGAATCCTACCGCCCAGATCATTAAGCCTTGTGATCAAAGCACGGAAGTTTCGCCTTTCCAGTACAATATGGTCATTGCACGACCAAACATGTTTCCCTTTGAAGTTCGGCAACTTTCCACAGTCACCGCATACTCATACAGCCTGCCCGATGCGGTAGCTTTGTTAGAAACGAAACTGAATTACCTCCGCTTGCAGGAGAACGTTCAGCTTTTTGGAAGTACCCCGCTTACGCCCGGCTTTGGAGGAGATTCCCTCACCTTGAACCTCAACCCATTCTTTGTAAACAAGCTGGACGAGGGGTATTCTTTTGAAATCAGCACCCGTTTTGATACCACTTGTGGATACAATGGCACCAAATTTGGGCGTACCGTTCTTGGTTTGGAATATGCCAGTATGTGTTTCCATAATCCGGTTAAATCTACCTATTATATTGCCAATCCTAATGGCTATCAGAGCGGCAGCCCAAAACTGGAGATTTTTGCCCAAAACAGTATCCTTTACCTGCCTACAGCAGATGTGTTGTTCGACTTTTTTCTGCGCAATAATGCTTCCGTAAATGCTGCGAATGCCTGGATGACGATTGATTCAGATGGCGATCTGGCGGATGTACAATTGCTGCTCCTGCCGGGTCAAACCCCCATTCCACAAATTGGTGGGGTATATCAATTGGGTGATCTGACAAGTTTTGCACAGCCCGCGCTAAGATTAATTGCCAAAAACCTTAGTTGCCGCTCGGTTAAGATCACTTTCCGTTTTGGATGGGACTGCTCTCCCGTATTCAACGCCAATGGCGATGCTTGTGGTAGTTTCAGCAAAACCATTGAGCTTCGTCCGCAGCCGCCGGAGTTGGAATTGGTGATTGATTCGCAACCGCCTACCATCCCGATGTGCGAGCCTTCCGCATACTTTGAATTTTCGGTTTCCAATGCCCTTGATGGTACGGCATACAACATTGTGCCAAGCATTAAATTGCCTCCGGGTATGCGCATCCAACCCAATTCATCGCAGCTTTCTTACCCGGCAGGTGGAGCTTTTGTGAATATGCCCAATGCCCCTGTGGTCTTGCCTGGCAATGTCTGGCAATTTAATCCTGGGCCGCCACTACAAAACGGCCTTTTGCCCGCAGACCAGTTCCCGCTCAATTCCATGAGCATCCGATTCAGGGTGATTGCTGAATGTGGTGTTGTGTCGAATTCCCAGCCGATTTACGGCGCGGAGTCTGTGCAAGCTTGTGGCATCAATTCTAACATCTTGCGCAGGCCCGGTGCGCCCATTAATATTGAAGGCGTAGAACCAAGCTATTCCGCAGTTTCTAATTTGCAATTTTCCAACCCACCAGGCGCAGCAGGTTGTGGTCAAGAGGTAAAACTTTCGGCCAGTATTGCCGTGAATGACGTACCGATGTCGGGCGATAGTATTTACCTCTTGCTCCCGGCAGGCACTTCGTTTGTGGGTGGTTCTTATCAGGCTGGCGTAAATGCGCCAAGTGGCCCGCCACAGGTGTCGGGGCAACAAGTGCAATTGGCTTTGCCGACCACGATTGGAATAGGTAGCGTACTTAGTTTTACCTTCAAAATCCGGTACGATGATCCGGCGGATTGTGCAGATAAATTTGTGATTTTACAGACGCGTGAAAAGACGGAGGCCTTCTGTTCGTCGAGCAACCAATTCTGCGATATTTATGTCGCTACCGGGGAGGCTTTACTCAACCTCAACGCACAAAACCCTGAACTTCAGCTGAATAACTTTGAGTTAAATACACAAGGCGGACAAACTACGTTTAATGCCGTGCTTGAAAATGCAGGGAATACGACGGCGACCGACCCGCTACTCCAACTTTACCACGATCTAAATGGCAACGGCCAAATAGACCTCACAGACCCGCTGGTGGCTGAGGTGACGCAGAATGGCACCATTGCTCCAGGCGGCGTGCTTTCTATTTCGGGCAATCTCAATAACCTGCCAGCCTCCGCTTATTGTGATCTTATTGCACTCATTCCAGCAGACGAAAACTGCGCTTGTGCAGATCGTATTTTCCCACTGGATGGCAATCAAATCGTGACCAAAGGCATTGGACTTTGCAACCTTCAATCGGTTAATGTCAGTGCAGATAGCATCCCAGGCAATACCTATACCTGGCTCACGCCAGGCGGACTGAGCTGTATTACTTGTGCAAACGCAACTTATGTCCCGGGGCCTGATGTACAACCAGGAGAATTGGTCACGCTGGTATTGCAGGAAAAATCGGGGGACTGTACGGTAGAACGCAGGTTTGAGATCCAGTTTGGCGGCTCATTTGGTATCGAAACGACTAGCCAAATCATTTGCGAAGGCGACCCAGCCACGTTGGAAGCTACAGCGGGCGGTACAGCGTACAATTGGTCGGGGATCGGCATCAGCAACCCAAATCAACAAATGCAGGTGGTGCAACCTAACTCAAGCACAACCTATAGTGTAACGGTCACGTTTGCAGGCGGTTGTACCGGTACTGGTAGCGTTTCGGTTACGGTAAATCCGGCGTTTAAATTGCAGTTTCCAACGATTACCATTTGTGAAGGTGCGGCAGCTACGATTTTTGGCCAAACAACATCGGTACCAGGAATTTACACTCAGGAACTTCAAAATGTAAATGGTTGCGATAGCATACGCATTCAGGAGTTGGTTGTAGTACCCACTTCGGTAAATCAAACAGCCGTGTTTTGTCCCGGTGGCTCGGTGCTGGTGCTTGACAGTACGTTTACCACGCCGGGAGATATTTGTAAGACGGAGCTGAACAGCAATGGCTGTCTGGTGACCACCTGTGTGACGGTGAAGCAAGTCGCCAACCCGCAAGTGCCAGAGCAGGATATGGCCCTGGTTATTTCCTTAGGCGATGAAGTGGTAATTGAAACCCCCAACGATTACGCCAACTATGTATGGACGCCTGTGGGCGATCTGAGCTTCCCTAATTGTCCAACAAGCCCCAATTGTCCAGACCCAACGGCCAGCCCAGACACCTCTACGACTTTCCTTCTGGTCGTGACGGATGGTAATGGTTGCAGGGATTCCGTAGAATACAGGGTCTTTGTTTGCGATGAATCGCTAGTTCATATCCCCAACGCATTTACGCCCAACGGCGATGGTGCAAACGATTTCTTCCGTGTAGTGCCTCACGAAGGTGCGGAAGTGATTATTTTGCTCCGGGTGTACAACCGCTGGGGACAAAAAGTATATGAGGGTTCTGGCGCAAATGCTCAATGGGATGGGAAAATAGGCGACAAACCTGCGCCTTCAGATGTGTATGTCTGGATTCTGGATTATTCTTGCGGTGGAGGGCAGTACCAGAAAAGCATGGATGTGACGTTGCTAAGGTAAGTGTCCCATGTAGCACCTGTACTGATTGCCTCGAAAGGCCCAAGTGGCCATTTGAGGCAATCTTTTTTTTGCCGGTAAACTCTAAGGAAACTCTAAGCCGTTTTAAGCAGGTTCAGAGATTTGTGCCAATACTTTTGTGGCACACTGGATGCCTTCGGAATTCCGCGCAATGGAGATGCCGCTTTTGCCGACTATTCGGTGAACATTGGCCTGGTTTATCGTTTTGGTGGTCAGCAGATGCACCACGCGATGGGTAACACTCCAACGTTTAACGATGTAAAGAAAACGAACTAAAAAAGAAAGACTTCATAAAGATAGAAAGCCCGCAGCCGAAAGAGGTTGGCGGGCTTTTTACTTATACACTTTTCTACCCTTTTTTAACCAAACGCCCCAGGATCGGCTGTAGGCATGTACATTAGTGGTAGTGCCTGACTGGTTTACAACTGGGAAGTCTTGATTGACCCATTCAAAAATCCCCCCGTATAGGTTGGATACATTTGTGAATCCAGCTTTTTGGAGTTTTTCGGTCACTTTTTCGCTTCGGTAACCCACGGAACAATAAACCACGATGGGCTGGTTTTTAGACAGGCCAACAGGCAGATTTTCAACTGCAAAATGGTCGTAGCCTACTGGAATGGCCCCTTTAATATGGCTTACGGCATATTCTCGGGGCTCTCTTGCATCGAGAAAAACATTAGCGCTAGAGTCGTGTGCAGCTACCTGGACGCCTATTTCTTGCACGCTATGGTTCAAAAAGCCATTTAGCATTACGCGATAAGCCCCGCTTTTCACTTGCCCGAAAGAAGCAAAAGCGAACAAGAGCAGGGCTGCAGTGACGAAAAGTATTTTGCAAAAAAAAGAAACCATAGGAACGCGTTCCAAAGTCCAATGAGTTTGAAACATTATTCTAACAGTACACAACAAAAAAAGTTGGAAGAGCGACCCGCACCCGGCGCGACGTTTATGAATGAACGTCGCGCCAAGTGCCAAACCGAAGGTATATCAGTGCGGGAGCCCTGGAGGAAAAAGGATTTAAAAAAAATCCTACTGCCAGAAGGGGAAGCAGTAGGAAAATCAAAACATACTATGAGAAAACTGGGACGAAGATAAATACGTCCCAACTGTACCAGAAAGCACATTTAGGATGCGGTGGGAAAACAGCATTAAACGGCGGTAAAGCGCGTTGAATTAAGTAAGTCAGGATTGGCTTTGAATGCCGATTACATGATCACAGCGCATACTAATGAAAAAGTGCCGCAATACTCTTGTGTTCTACCGTATTGCGGATAGCACGCGCGAACAGGCTGGCTGTAGAAAGCACTTTGATTTTGGGCGACTCCTTGCCAAGCGGAATGGTATCACATACAATAAGCTCGGTGAGCTGAGAGGCTTCTATATTTTCATAGGCTTTGCCAGAAAGCACTGGATGTGTACAGATGGCGCGCACAGATATTGCACCTTTTTCCATCAGAGCATCTGCTGCTTTGCAAAGGGTTCCAGCGGTGTCTACAAGGTCGTCTACCAAAATGACATCAGCGCCTTTAACATCACCGATAACGGTCATGGCAGCCACTTCATTGGCCTTTGTACGGTATTTATCGCAAATAACGAGCTCGCGACCAAAGTGCATGGCGTAGATACGGGCGCGTTTTACTCCTCCCACATCGGGGCTGGCGAAAATCACCTTTGAAAGGTCTTGTTTTTCCAGGTAGGGCACATAAATCGCCTCGGAGCGAAGGTGATCCACTGGAATATCAAAAAAGCCCTGCACCTGATCGGCGTGAAGATCCATGGTCATGATGCGGTCTACCCCTGCTGCGGTGATCATATTGGCCATTAATTTAGCACTGATCGGCACGCGGGGCTTGTCTTTGCGGTCTTGGCGAGCGTATCCAAAATACGGTACCACTGCAGTGATGTAGCCCGCAGAAGCCCTGCGAGCGGTATCGATCCAGAGCAGGAGCTCCACCAGATTGTCGTGGGGCTGGCAGGTGCTTTGGATGAAAAACGTGTAGGAACCGCGGACGCTTTCATTGAGAATAGTCTGCATTTCGCCATCGCTAAAACGTGCTAGCGTGGTATCACCAAGGACTATATCGTAGTGATGAGCGATTTCTTTGGAAAGGTCTTTGGAAGCGGAGCAGGCGAAAAGTTTGACTTCAGTCACAATAGAGGCTGGTGGATGGTTATCAGTTTTGTTTTGTTTGCCTGCGGATCTGATAGGCAGGTTATTGGTCGTTTTATTTTCCAATGCTGTGTAATTTGAGGCAAAGGTAGAAACAAGGGTTATAAGGTGTATAGAAGAGTGTAGTGTCCCTTGTGAACGCGAGCAAAAAAGTGGGTCAAATTTGCTATTTCTGACATTTTTCAAAGGTAGTTGTTTAAGAAAATCTCGTTGTATTACCTTTGGCAGCCCTCATGGCCTGTTCTCTTACTTTCACCAAATCTTTCTGTCTGGAAAATGAATCGACATTTCCTTTACACACGCCTTTCGCTGTTGACAAGCCTCTTCGCCTTTTTGGCCATAGGGATGTCTGCACAAGTCCGCAGTGCACGCGAAACAGCACTGCTTTTTTTACAGGAATCCCCTGCTAAATTTGAACTCACGAAGAACGATGTTTCAGATGTGAAAATCGTGCGGGAATACCGCACCGCACATACTGGCGTCACGCACGTGTGGGCGCAGCAGCAGCATCGCGGTATCCCTTTGTTCAATGGCCTGTTTGGCCTCCACGTAATGCCCAGTGGTGAAGTAATGCACCTTGGCCACCGTTTTGTGAACGATCTTGATCACCGCATCAATACCGAACTGCCTTCTATAAGTGCAGCCAAAGCGGTGGAGATGGCGATGGCAAACCTGGGTTTCACGGGCTTCCCGGTACCAAGTTTGCGCATCAAAACCAACGAGCAAAATTTCGTTTTTGAGCGCGGCTCAATCTCGAGAAAGGACATCCCGGTATCTGCTGCTTACGTGCTTACAACCAGCGGAATGGTACGGCTTTCCTGGCAAATGGTCATTGATCAAGCCAATACAGCCGATCTCTGGACTATTACGGTGGACGCACAAACAGGCATGATTTCCAACAAACTCAACCACACAACATATTGCCAGTTGGGCCATGGTCATCGTGGTGGTGATGCCGACCAGTGCAACGCGACGACGGCCAATGGTCAGGAATCTCATTCGATCACTTCAGGTGCAAATAAAAAAATCGAAGTGTCTGCCATGAATGAATTGTTGCTGGATGAGTCGTACAACGTATTCGCGCTCCCGCTTGAAAGTCCTATCCATGGCAACCGCAGCATCGTAACCAATCCTGCCGACTTAGCGGCTTCGCCTTATGGCTGGTTGGATAATAATGGTGCAGCAGGACAAGACTTTACCTATACCCGTGGCAACAACGTTTGGGCTTTTGATGATAGTGCAAGTGACGACACGCCCGCTTCCACTGAATCTGCGGACGGTGGTGCGACGTTGAACTTCGATTTTCCTTTCGATCCCAACGCAGAACCTTTGGTAAACAAGAATGCAGCCATAACTAACTTGTTCTACATGAACAATATGATCCATGATGTCTTCTATCGCTTTGGTTTCGATGAGAAAGCTGGTAATTTCCAAAACAACAATTATGGAAATGGCGGCTTAGGGAATGACGAAGTATATGCCCAAGCTTTGGACGGCAGTGGAGTTAATAATGCAAATTTTTCTACCCCACCAGATGGCGGAAATGGTCGTATGCAGATGTTTGTATGGGATCGCAGCGGCGGCAAAATTGTGACGGTGAATGGCCCGGGAGCAATTATCGGCAACTATGGTGCTTTATCTTCCGATGTACAAGGATGGGGAGGCGCCGTAACGACTACTCCAGTTACGGGTGATGCTGTTGTTGTGTCTGATGGATCAAGTATTGCAACACTTGGATGCGGCCCTGCAGTAAATGATATAGCTGGCAAAATTGTTATGGTAGATCGGGGTGAATGCCAATTTGGTATGAAAGCACTGAATGTACAAGAAGCAGGTGGCATTGCCTGTATCATTTGCAACTTCGAAGATGTAGACCAGGGTATGGCAGCTGGCACCTCTGGCGGGCAGGTTACGATCCCCGTTGTAATCATGCATAAATCAGATTGCGACCTTTTACGCCAATACGCAGGCGCAGGACTCAACATCTCCATTGGCTTGCCTAATATTGCTGGCCCTGCACAAAGAGATGGCGACTTTGACAATGGCATCATTGCGCACGAATTTCACCACGGTATCTCCAACCGTCTTACAGGTGATGGATTTAGTTGTCTTGGAAATGGCGAACAAATGGGAGAAGGCTGGAGCGATTGGGCTGGTCTCGTCCTAACCGTAGAGCCAGGCGATATAGGAACCAAGAAACGCGGCATTGGCACCTTTGCACTATATCAGGAAACTAATGGCCAGGGTATTCGCCGTTATCCTTATTCTACAGATATGAGTATTGCTCCACTTACTTATGGTGCAGTATCCTCTAGTGCTGCCCCACACGGGGTAGGTGAAGTCTGGGCGAATATGATCTGGGATTTATACTGGGCAATGGTAGAAAAATATGGCTGGGATGCAGACCTTAACAATACCAATAGCGGCAATTACCGCGCAATACAACTCGTGGTAGATGGTATGAAATTGCAGCCTTGTGGCCCAGGTTTCATTGATGGCCGCGATGCGATATTGTTGGCTGACATTCAAAACTACAGCGGCGCTGATACTTGCCTGATTTCAACGGTGTTTGCACGTCGTGGTCTCGGCTATTTTGCCAGTCAGGGTGATCCAAATAGCCAAGGAGACGGCATTGAAAACTTTGATCCAATCCCAACCTGTATCAAAGAATTAAAAATCAAAAAGATCACCACCACCCCAACCATTGAACCGGGTGATGTTGCAGCCTTTGAAATCACCGTAACCAATCACAAAGATGCCGAGGCTACTAACGTGGTCGTTACAGACGAACTCCCAGCTGGCCTTACGCTGGTGAGTGCTTCAAATGGCGGTACATTCTCCAACGGTAAAGTGCGTTGGGATCTTGGCACTTTGGCAAGTGGTCAGGTTAGAACCTTGACTTATACGGCTAAGAGTGCCGCAGGTATTGGCTCAAACCGTTATTTCCGCGATTTGTTGGAAACCGAAGATGAATGGTATTCCAATCTTATTGACTTAGCCACTGGCGAAATCTTTATCTTACAACAAGACGTTGTTCACCCAGGAAGTGGCAATTCTGCCTGGGCAGGCCGCAATGTGCCCATCGAATCTGACTTTACCCTCGAGACTACCTTGCACCTCACTATAACTGGCAGCAAGCCTGCAATTCGTTTTTGGCATCAATACGAAACAGAAGCTGGTGCAGATGCTGGTTTTCTCGAAGTACAAGACTATTCAAATACTTCTGGACCATGGATTCGTTTGTCGAAAGACAAAGCCATTCGTGGCGGATATGATGGCGCGGTGACATACACAACATTTGCTATTCCATTCCTTTCTGCTTTCTCGGGCAATTCAAACGGCTGGAAACAGTCTTACTTCGACATGAGTGAATTCTTGGGTAAGGACGTTACCTTCCGTTTCCGTTTTGGCTCTGATGTGGCCGAGGCACCCGTCAATGGCGCCTGGTACATTGATGAAGTGGAGATGATGGACTTGTTCCATTACGCCGGAGAAGCTTGTATCTCAGATGGAACCGATGAGGCTTGCGCAAGTGCACCAGAATATGGCGTAATCGTGCAGCCCGTAACGGTAAGCACCGATGAGCCAAACAACCTTGAGCTCTCTATGCTTGTTCAACCGAATCCTGCTGATGATCAGTTGAATATCACACTTGGAAAGGCGCTGGAAGGTCAAGTGCTCACTACCCTTGTGGCTGCTGATGGTCGCATCGTAATGAGCCGCACGACACAAGGTCTTGGCTTTGGCCAAGTGCTCACGCTCAATGTACAGCAAGTGCCTGCCGGAATGTATACGGTACGCGTCCAAAGCAGTGCTGGAAGCAGTGTGCAGAAAGTGGTGATTCGGTAACCCGAAATTTATTTCGGTAAAACTGTAACCCGAAATTTATTTCGGCAAAACGGTAACCCGAAATTCATTTCGGACCGATCTATAAAAAACGAGCGAGCTTCTCCTATCTATGGAGAGGCTCGCTTTTTTATTCCTTTTAGCGTCGCGTGATTTTAGAGCGAAATGACTTTTGCCCTACCGTTCAAAACCTCCAAAAACCACTCCTTTCCAGCCAAAACCTCCATTATTTCAACTTCCGGCAATATTGTGGGTAGTTGCTGCTGCGGTATTCGCATGATCTTCTTGAGCAGTTGGGTGAAATTGAGGTAGGCCTGGCGGACGTTTTCGGAGATGAGTTTGTTGCAACGCAAAAACTGTTTTGCTGACATTCCCCTTATCCCGGTGGATACTTTGACCTTCCAGGTCACGGGCTACTAGTGCCGGGGGCACGAAGTCTTTGATAGTTTGGTCAGATTATTTTGAGATGAGACTAGGCGCGACGAAGGATTGTAGCGGGCTCTCCATGACTGAGGCGCAACAAAGTATCAGTTCAAAAGAGTCGAACAAACCGTCAAAGACTTCGTGCACCTGCCACTAGGGGGGCAAGGTTGCTGATTTTGGTGCTAATTCAAGCGTTTAAGCTTAGCCATCCAAATCCACCAATAACCAAATTCAGCAACCCGATTTCCCGTTCATCCATCGAAAACTACCATTCATACAAAAGAACTGTGCATTGGTAGGTTCTATGTTTTGCACGTTACTGATTTAATACACCTTTGCAACAAGTTAAGCGATTGGATTTCGGACTTGATTGGTTAAAAGTAAAGAAATCCAACGATTTAATTCTACCGTAAATCCGTCCACCGCCCACCGCCCACTAATAATTAAGCTATGAAATCAATTTTCTTTTTTACCCGCCGAAGCCTTGGCGTAGGCAGGTCTATTCCCCGAAGCCTTAGCGTAAGCAGATCTATTCCCCGAAGCCTTATTTTACCTTTGCTAGCCCTCTGCTTATCAGCTTCTGTGGCTTCAGCCCAAAAAATCAACGGTTCAGTCCATGAGCCCAACGGGCAGCCGGCCACTTATGCCACGGTCACCCTGCATTATTTTGCCGATTCTACACTCGTAAAAGGCGCCATAACTGGCGAAGATGGCGTTTTTGAAATTTCAGGCGCCAGCTCAGGCAAGTATTTTCTTAAAGCCAATTTGATCGGAACTGGCGAAGTATCTGGTGCAGCATTTGAGTACAAGGGAAGCACGCAAACCCTCGAAACCCTCACGCTTAAAAAAGCAGAAAACCAACTGGCCGAGGTCTCCGTGGTCGCTCGCCGCCCACCGGTGGAAGTGAAAGCGGACAAGACGATACTTAACGTAGAAGGCACGGTGAATTCCACGGGCCTCAATGCCCTCGAACTTCTTCGGAAAGCACCCGGTGTGACCGTAGATAACAACGAAAATGTGAATGTTCGGGGTAAAAACGCGGTAAAAGTGATGATTGATGGGCGAGATTTGCCGCTGGATGGCAAAGACTTGGCCGCACTGTTGAAAGGTACGCAAGCCTCCGACATTGCAAATATTGAAATCATTTCAAACCCCTCGGCCAAATACGACGCTTCTGGAAATGCCGGTATTATCAACATCCGCCTTAAAAAGAACAAGGCCTTGGGTACCAACGGTAATTTTGGCCTGGAAAGCACCTACGGCGAAACCCTAAAAGGCGGCGGTAACTTAAGCCTCAACCACCGCGGCAAAAAGTTCAACGCCTTTGGCAACTTCAACGGCAACTATGGCGATTGGCATAATACCCAGAATTTCCGTCGCGAGCAACTTCAAGACAACGAACGGGCCGATGGTGTAACTGGAGAAGATTGGCGCGTTTTTGACCAAAAAAACAAAGAATACTCAGAAAGCCGCTACCTGGGATATCGCGCAGGTGCTGACTGGTTTGTCAATTCAAAACACACCATTGGTGTACTTATAAATGGCAGCATGAACCCCGGCGACTGGCATTCGAGCAGTGTGGCAAAAATTAGCGACCAGCATACGATCAATCGTATCGACTCTCTGCTTGTGGCGACGAATGATGGCGCAAACGATCGCAAAGATTTGAATCTCAACCTCAATTATCGTTTTGCAGACACCAGTGGTCACACCTTCAATATTGACCTTGACCGTGGCGCATACCGGATTCGCGGGGCGAGTTATCAGCCCAATTTCTACCGTTCAGCTGATAATTCTGAACTCATAAGCGAAGCTATTTACCGGAATAATACACCAACAGATATCAATATCCTGACGGTTAAAGCCGATTATGAACAACGCCTCTGGAAAGGTGCATTGGGTGCGGGCATCAAAATTGCTGCCGTAGAAACCTTCAATACCTTTGACTTTTTTAATGTCCAGAATGGCATCTCGGTTAAAAATGAGACCCAAAGCAACTCAGTCGATTACACCGAACGCACCAATGCAGCCTATGTCAATTACAACCGCGCCTTTGGCAAAAAGCTTAATGTGCAAGTAGGATTGCGCATGGAAAATACCGATTACAAAGGCGTTGGAAAAGACTCCACCTTCACCAATAACTATACTGAATTATTTCCCAGTGCAGCCATAACCTACACTTTTACACCAAAAATCGGGCTTAATGCAACCTATAGCCGCCGGATTGACCGCCCGAGCTATCAGGATTTGAACCCGTTTGAGAATAAGTTGGACGAGCTGACTTACCAGAAGGGCAATCCTATGTTGCTACCACAATTCACCAATTCTATTGAAATCAGCCCGACTTACGGCGGCTATCCGGTGATGACTTTTGGGTACAGCCATACGAAAGATGTGTTCACCCAAATCCTGAAACGCGACGTCCGCGATACCCGTGCCACCTTCATCACACAAGAAAACATAGCCGATCAGGAAAACTATACCCTGAGCGTCAACGCGCCCACACCCATCGCCAAATGGTGGGACGGATTTGTGAGCCTCACGGGCTTGAGGAGTCACTTCCGCGCGGACTTCAGTACCGTTGAAAGCCCTAATTTTATGGTGGATCAGTCTTTCAACACGTTCAATGCCTATGCCGAGCAGAACTTCAAATTACCAAAGGGCTTTGGACTCCAACTTTCAGGTTGGTATAACAGTCGTGCCTTCTGGGGCACCCTTCGCACGAAGCCGCAGGGTTCCATGGATGTAGGGTTGCAAAAGAAAATTCTGAAGGATAAAGGAGAGCTGCGCTTACGGGTAGGAGATATACTCGGCACAGCCGGTTGGGCAGGGGAAAACCTCTTTACACCTGGTTTATATATGCTCGCTGCAGGCACCTGGGAAAGCCAAACCGTAACCCTCAATTTCTCTTACCGCTTTGGTTCCAGCGACGTAAAAAGCGCCCGTCAACGCAAAACGGGCCTGGAAGACGAGAAGAATCGGGTGAAATCGGGACGGTAATTGGTGATTCGAGTATTTGGTTATTAGAGTGCCCAAGCTTGGGTGCTCGAATCACCAAATCACCAAAAGAATATGAAAGTTTGATTTGGTTTATCGGAGAAAGTAGCCCCGCCGTCGGAAGATTTGGCGGGGTTTTTTTTGTAACGCGAAATTCATTTCGCGGCAGGCGTATGCGAAATTCATTTCGCAGCGGTTTACGCGAAATAAATTTCGCAGTGTCTTACGCGAAATAAATTTCGCGCTACACCGAAACAATAAAGTACATATCCACCATCCCTTTATTGTGCACTTCTTTTTTTCCCCGGTGCGTGGCGGTGAAAAGGTGTTTGACGGCTTCCTTGGTCGCGCCAGAGATATTGACATGACCTGGTTCGCCGTGTTCTTCGAGGCGAGCGGCGAGGTTTACGGCATCTCCCCAGATATCGTAGGCGAATTTGTTCTTGCCAATTACACCAGCCATCACAGGCCCGGTGTGGATACCGATACGCATTTCGGTCAGGTGTGCGTCGGCGCGCTCGTGCTTGCGTGCTAAA
>JBBQLD010000030.1:0-19047 GCA_038327555.1 Chitinophagales bacterium | reverse complement strand
TTGACGGTTTGTTCGACTCTTTTGAACTGATACTTTGTTGCGCCTCAGTCATGGAGAGTCCGCTACAATCCTTCGTCGCGCCTAGTCTCATCTCAAAATAATCTGACCAAACTATCAAAGACTTCGTGCCCCTGCCACTAGTCGCTTTTTTAAAAGAAATTTTCTTTGATTTAGGTTTGCTATTTTTCGCCCTAAAATTGCCCGCACACTTTTACACAAACACTTTTATGAAAAGATTATTTGCCTGCCTGCTTTGCTTCGGACTGCTACCTTGGTCCATCCAAACACTTAAGGCTCAACAACCAACGGTCAACAACCAGCAATTGACCTTCAAGCCCCAAGCCTCCAAAAGCACTGATGCCTGGTATATTGTGGCCGACAATATTAACCCAGCCAATTATTACGGAATCACCGTCGCCAATGGCATGATCGGCCTGGTATCGTCGCCAGAACCGATGAAAGTAAAAGATGTAGTCCTCAACGGCGCGTACGACAACTATGGTCGCGGACGGGTGTCGAACATCCTCAAAGGCTTCAATTTTATGAATATGAACCTGGACGTGGATGGTAAGCGTGTTGGCAGGGCCGACATTTCCGAGTACAAACAAGTGCTTGATATGCGTCATGCTCAACTCACTACGAGCTATGATGTAGGCGATAAAATTAGCGTAAGCCATACACTGATGGCCTTGCGGCACTTGCCCTATTCTGCACTGAGCATCATAGAAATCACGGCCAAAAAAGACGTAACCATCACCCCGATGGCCGTCATTGAAGCTCCTGAAATATTGCAGGATGTGCGCAATTTGTATGCTGAAATTGACCGACCGCATGTCTTGATCCCCCTCCTCACTTCCGTAGGAAAAAGCCCTACAGGAAAATACACGGTGGCAGCATCGAGCAGTTTTATTTTTGAAGAACCGCATGGTTCAGAGCCTGATCTCATTCATGAAGACTGGGACTACAACATGCATTTGCTGAAATTCTACAAAAAATTGAAGGCTGGAGAGACCTATAAATTTGCTGTTGTAGGCACGCTCATCAGTACCGCCCATACCCTTGATGCACACAATGAAGCTGAACGGCTTACCATCTTCGCCGCACTCGAGCGCACCGAACGTCTTTTGAAACGCCACAACGCTGAGTGGGACAAACTCTGGACTTCCGATATTACCATCGAAGGCGATGTAGATGCTACCCGAGATGTACACTCTGCGATGTACCACCTTTATTCTTTTGGGCGCGAAGGCACGGCGCTCAGTCTTTCGCCCATGGGCTTGAGTGGACTGGGGTATAACGGTCACGTTTTCTGGGATACTGAATTGTGGATGTACCCGCCTATGTTATTGCTCCATCCGGAGATCGCCAAATCCTTCCTGGAATTCCGTTATCAATTGCTCGACGAAGCCAAGCAAAATGCTTTTTCTCATGGGTATCAAGGCGCGATGTATCCCTGGGAAAGCACCACCACAGGGCAGGAGGAAACCCCTGTTTGGGCACTCACCGGGCCATTTCAACACCATATCACTGGCTGCGTGGGTTGGGCAGCCTGGCAATACTATCTGGTGACTAAAGACAAAACCTGGCTGCGCGATCGGGGTTGGCCGATGCTCAAGGAGATTGCCGATTTCTGGGCAAGCAGGGTGGAAAGAAACGGTCCGGGAAAATACGACATCATCAATGTTATTGGGGCCAATGAATGGCAGGAAAACATTGATAACAATGCCTTTACCAATGGTATTGCCAAAACTGTCTTGGTTTACGCGACCGACGCCGCAAAAGAACTAGGGCTGACGCCCAACCCCGATTGGGCGCATGTGGCGGAGAATATTCCAATCCTGAAATTCCCCGACGGCACCACCAAAGAAAACGCCACCTACAATGGCGAAATCATCAAACAAGCCGATGTGAACCTCCTAGCTTACCCACTCAAAGCCATCACCGACCCGGCGCAGATCAAAAAAGACCTCGACTATTACGAACCAAAAATGGCCAAAGACGGCCCGGCCATGGGCAATGCCATTCTTGCCGTCTCCGCCGCCCGCGCGGGCGATGCGGAGCGCGCTTACGGCCTTTGGGTGAGCAGCTACAAACCCAATGAGGTGCCGCCTTTTGGGGTGTTGGCAGAGTGTGCTGGCGGTACGAATCCGTATTTTGCAACGGGTGCCGGCGGGTTTTTGCAAGCTACCATCATGGGTTTTGGCGGACTGGATATTACGCCACAGGGGATTGTGCAGTTGAAAACTAAGTTGCCAAAGAAATGGAAGTCCATCACGATTACGGGAGTTGGCGGAAAGACTTGGGTGGTGAAATGATTTTTCTCCATGAAAAATCACACCTGCACTACCTGATTTTCATGGATCATTGTTTTTCGAACGCCACTCAACACCGTCTGTTCCGAGGATTTTTTGGGTAATAAAACGACATTTATTTCCCTATTAATCTCCGCGGAACGGAGTTCCGGGGTACATTTTCAGATTAGCCTGACGGCTATGGTGAAAACACCAAGCGCGGCGGGAATCTTTTAAACCCTGAATAAAAGACACCCAAACCCGTTTTTCCCGCAATCTCATTGACCACATTTTTCCCATTTTTACCCGCCGTAGTCCCGAATGCTCGGGACGAAGTAGGGTTTCATCATTTTTTACACCATGTCACACTTAAAAGAAGGGGATCTCGCCCCCACATTTTCCGCCCTGAATGAAAAGGGTCAAACCGTAAACCTTGCCGATTATCAAGGCAAAAAACTCGTGCTCTATTTTTATCCAAAAGACGATACCCCTGGTTGCACCGCAGAGTCCTGCAGCCTGCGCGACGGCTACCCACGCTTTCAGTCTCAGGGTTTTGAGATCCTGGGGGTGAGTCCGGATTCTGTAAAAAAACACGTAAAATTTCAAGACAAGTACAGTCTCCCTTTCAATTTATTAGCCGATGAAGACCATGCAGTAGCTGAGGCTTATGGCGTTTGGGGCGAGAAAAAATTCATGGGCCGGGCCTACATGGGCATTATGCGTACCACTTTTGTGATTGATGAAACTGGCAAGATCGAGCGGGTCATCTCCAAAGTGGATACTGGGAATCATACTGAGCAGTTGCTGGATCAATAGAACAGCTTTTTTTCAGGTAATGTAAAATTCAATGGGTGATTTTGGCAGTTTGAGTAGTTTTACGGCTTGCCCGCCGAAGCCTTGGCGGAGGAGGGCTCAATTTCCAGTTCAAATTCATTTTAGCCAAAGCGTAATAAACCGCCTTCGTCCCGAACACTTGGGACTACAGCAGGAAAATAATTAAAAACAACCCTCCTTCATCCCGAGCACTCGGGACTACTGCGGGTAAACAAACAGCATTCATGAAAAAAATCGGAATCCTACACGGTAAAGAGAGCTCATTCCCGGAGGCCTTTGTGGCTCGGGTCAATTCAAAAAATGTAAAAGGCGTATCAGCTGAGCCAACTCATGTTGACGAACTGATGCAGGGAAACCCCACGCCCTATGCGGTAATGATTGACCGTATCAGTCAAGACGTACCCTTCTATCGCGCTTATGTAAAAAACGCAGCGCTCAATGGTACAGCGGTACTAAACAATCCTTTCTGGTGGAGTGCCGACGAGAAGTTTTTTAACAACTGCCTAAGCACCAAAATTGGTGTACACGTGCCAAAAACCATTCTCTTGCCTTCTAAAGAGATGCCGCCGGATACTTCCGGACAAAGTTTTCGCAACATGAAGTATCCACTGGAGTGGGACAACATGATTGATTACCTCGGAGGATTCCCGCTCTTCATGAAACCGCACTCCGGTGGCGGTTGGAAAAGTGTGTACAAAGTGGAGAATTTCGACGACTTTTTCCGCGACTACAACGAGACCAACACCCTGGTTATGATGCTGCAGGAGGCCATAGAATTTGATGCCTATTTCCGTTGCTACTGTCTCGGTGGCAAATATGTCCGCATCATGGATTACGAGCCACGCAACCCACACCACCTCCGCTATGTGGCAGATCATAAAATAAGCAAAGAACTTCGCGAGCAAATGCACGATCTCGTGCTCCGCATCAATCATTATCTCGGTTATGATTTTAATACAGTAGAATTTGCCATTCGCGACGGCATTCCATACGCCATTGATTTTTGCAATCCTGCGCCCGATGCTGACATAAATTCAGTTGGAGAAGAAAACTTTGAGTGGGTAGTAGAAAACGCCGCGAAAATGACCATCGAAAAAGCACTGGCACACAAGGAAGGAGGCAATAACCTGACTTGGGGCCAATATGTACAGGATTCGGTTGTGGGTAAGATGTCCTCTATCCCCAGTGAAACTAAACCTGTCAAAGCGAGCAGCAAAGCGAAAAAATAACAAGAATATCCAATGTCCAACAAGAAATGTCCAATGTCCAAGTATGGACGCTGGGGTTGGGATTTTTTATAGTTCAATTTTAATAGTCAAGGACTGCAAATAAGCCCAGCGCCCCCTTGGACATTGGACATTTCTTATTGGACATTCCTCCGTGGACATTCCCGTTGGATATTTATAACCTAAATTATGTACCCAGACCTTTCCTACCTCTTCCACGATTTGATCGGCACAGCACCCGACAATTGGCTCTCCATTTTTAAAACCTTTGGCTTTGTCCTTGCCTTATCATTTTTGGTGAGTGCCTTAGTGTTCAATATCGAACTTCGACGCAAGGCTCGAGAAGGCTTTTATCAACCAGTTTCGGTAACCTTCACGGAGGGTTTGCCGGCTTCCGGTGGAGAAATTTTTGCCAATGCACTCGCAGGGCTTCTCATTGCAGGAAAGGGATTTTACGCTTATCAACATTATAGCGAATTTCGACTTGACCCGGCTTCTGTTATTCTTTCGGCAAAATTGCACTGGGTTGCCGGGATAGTTGGTGCTGCAGCATTAGCCGGGATCACTTGGTGGGACGGCCAACGCCGACGCAAAGCCGAGCCCGTCATTATCGAGCGGAAACTCTATCCACATGACCGGCTGAGCGAAATGACCGTAATGGCAGCCATTGGCGGCATCCTGGGGGCTAAACTTTTTGACCTTTTCGACAACTGGGAATCTTTTCTGGAAGACCCCATCGGTGCTTTGGCTTCGGGCGGA
Source organism: Chitinophagales bacterium (assembly GCA_038327555.1). GTDB lineage: Bacteria > Bacteroidota > Bacteroidia > Chitinophagales > Saprospiraceae > M3007. Next base: position 13,937 of record JBBQLD010000030.1, on the reverse strand, counting down.
GGATTGGCTTTTTTTGGCGGCCTGGTGATGGGTTTTGTGATGGTTGTATGGTTTATGTGGCGGCATAAAATTCCGTTCTGGCCCACAGCCGATGCGGTAGCTCCCGCACTTACGGCGGGTTACGGCTTTGGCCGAATCGGATGCCAGCTCTCTGGCGATGGCGACTGGGGCATCAACAATCTGGCACCTAAACCCGGTTGGATGTCGTTTCTACCAGATTGGATGTGGGCTTACCGCTATCCACACAACGTGCTCAAAGAAGAGGTTCCGATCGAAGGTTGCACCTTTGATTATTGCAAGCAATTGGCCGAACCCGTTTTCCCCACGCCTTTTTACGAAGTGATCATGATGTGCATCGTTTTTGGCATGTTGTGGTCTATCCGCAAGCGGTTCAAAGCTCCGGGCATGATCTTTTTCATTTACCTCGGCCTGATCGCTATCGAACGTTTTATCATCGAAAAGATCCGGGTGAACGTGGTGCACGATGTATTGGGATTTCAGCTTACCCAGGCGGAAATTATCTCCATTGCGCTGTTTTGTATTAGCATTGGAGGGATGGTTTATGTTTCAAAATTTAGAAAGAGCGTTTCGGAAGAAGCTTAGTTTTCATGCTATGCGATAACATTTGTAGGCCAATAACCCTTATTTTTCAATGAGTTTCCCATGGAAATTCCCATTCCTAAATCTAAGAGTATCCGGGTAATTCGGAAACGGCTTTGAAACAAAAATATAGGTCAAGTTGAAAGTGCCTTTGCTCTCCTTGGACAAAGTATCGTAAGCGGTTAAAGTTACCCGATTGGTATTGCTGTCCGATTCAAGCAGGGTGTATCCCCCTATCGGAAAATCTGCGTCCCACATGCTTAAACTGGAATTGAGGTCTTTGGCTGCCGTTAATTTATTTACTTTATAAGTGCCTAAAAATGGTGGAATATCAACAATGATAAGTGATTCCTTTAAATAATAGTTATCAATGAACGAATCTAGCTCAACCACAATATTAGTCCTATCATTTCTATCTATTCAACATGCCGGATTAGTTTTCCAGGGCTTTCCATTTCTTTCGGCACTTGCTTCTCCCCAATAATCTTCTGATAGTGAGGGCTTTTCTGGTTCATAGCAAGAGGCCAGGGAAAGCGCAACAAAAGCAAAATAAAGCGTGTGTTTCATTGAAAGACAGTTTTTTTTGAATGAACTGCAAAGTGCGGTTTTTCGTAGAGCCGACGCTTTGTAGATAAAATTAATGTAACTGGTTAGGCCGTTTGAGTTTCGCCACTAATTGCACGAATTTACACGAATTTGGATAACATATAGCATTAATTAGTGTAAATTAGTGCAATTAGTGGCAAAAAACACTTGGAGGCTAAGTAGTTACAAATTAATTAGGCCAAAGCTATCGGATTATCATGAATTTTTGAACTTCAGCCAAGATGGTTTAAAAATTATGGCCTTCTATCGCTGTACAGCCTATTTTTACGCCATAAAAATGCGGCTGAGCCGCGCCAATTCCTTTGCGGACACTCCTAATCTCTCTTTTCTTACTGTTTGCCGGGCAGGCTTTCGCCCAGCCAGAGTTTGATAACCGGCTGAGTTACGACCAAATACAGGCCTTGCTCAAGGAAGGTATCTCGCCACGCGATTTGCGCAAACAAGCCATGGCCTGGTATCATTGGGCGTATTTCGATGAAGAACAAACGGGCATTGCTGAACAGGCATTTCAATATCTCACCCGAAGTGCCGACTTGTTTTTGGAGGCTGGCGACACCCTTGCCTACTACCGTGTCCGTTCAGACCTGGCTGACCATCTTTCGGAGCGGAAGCTTTGGGATGAGGCCATAAAAATCCAACAAGAAGCCCTCGATTATTACCAACAAACGGGCAATTTGCATTACGAAACCCACCTGCTCGCCAAATTGAGCATAGTGTATGCCAATAAGGGGGATGAAAAGCAGGCTGCTACCCTAAAAAGAGCCTTTTCTGCAAGAAATCGGCTCCTGAAAGATACCATTCTCGATATTACTATGGCCATGGACGAGGTGCAACGCAATGCCCAAATTGGCCGTTACTCGATTGCCCGTTACGAAGCCTCCAATGCCCTCCGATTGGCCGAGCAAACCAGTAGAATCGATCTTATTGCCTGGGGTCAGTATTCGGTGGGACATTATAGTTACCTTGATCGTAATTATAAAATGGCACTTTTTTTCTTAAAAAAGGCAGAAAAGACCACCCCACGTGTCAATATTGCCTTAAGCCACAATATTTGTCGCCGCCTTTGGAATACTTATGAAGCTTTAGACAGCATCGGACTTGCACTCGAATATGCGAATCGATCTGCTATACTCGGCGACTCTTTACTCGCCCAGGAACGGGAGGCTTCCCTTCACCGTCTTGCCATTCAGTATGATACCCAAGAAAAACGAGCACAAATCGAGAAACTAGTTGCAGAGAAAGGGGAAGCCAAAGCGGAATCTAAACAGCAAAGAATAGGTCTTGCCACGCTTGGAGTTGCCTTGGCTGCTGTATTGCTCGCACTCTTTTTTATTGTGCGCGATTACAGTCACCGGATCAAAGTAAGCAAAGTAATCGCCACCCAAACGGAAGAAATCAACAGGCAGAAAATCAGTGCCCTGGAAAATAATCTGAAAATTGAAACTATGCAGAGTATGCTCGCCGGGCAGGAAAGTGAACGGCAGCGCGTAGCGCAAGATCTGCACGATAGTGTGGGAGGCTTATTGGCCGCCGTCAAAATTCAGCTCGAAACGATGACGGCTAAAAAACCAGAACGTGCTCAGGATGAAGACTGGAAGAAAATAAGAGGCTTACTGGATGAAACCGTATCCGAAACCCGACATATTGCCCGAAATATGCAACCGAGTGCCTTACTGGAATTTGGTCTGGTCACCGCTTTGCGCGACCTGACCAATCGGGTACATGGCGAAGGCGTACCACACATCACCTTCCAACATTTTGGTGAATTTGCTGAAATTGATCGGGAGATTGCCCTCAACTGTTACAGAATAATACAGGAATTGGTGCAAAATAGTCTCAAACACGCTCATGCCAGTGAAATCATGGTGCAAATCACGCGCACCGACAACCAACTTGCACTCCTTGTGGAAGATGACGGAACAGGCTTTGATACGCAAAACACTAGAAAAGGCATGGGTACCGACAATGTAGCCAGAAGAGCCCAGTTCCTCAAAGGCGAACTCAGTGTCCAATCGGCCAAAGGACAAGGCACCAGCACCTTAGTTACGATTCCCGTTTCAGAAACTCAGGGTAAACCCTGAGTTTAAAACCCGGATTTGCCCTGATAAAACCCTAAAGAAGTTTATAGACTTTTGTGCAGGGCATTTCACGAACCGATTACGCGATTACATTTTACGATTACACTGTGCCTTACCCCCATTTTTTAAAAATATTTTCGTTTCTAGATTCGTCCCAACCACAATCGGGATGAACTCGTTTTAAACCTTTAGCGGCAAAAGAGCCGCGCTTATCCCCCCCCACTTTAATCTTCCTACAATAAGCGTTTAATGATCGCCCGCCGCTCGAAGGAGTAGCGAGCGATTTTTTGTTTTTGGGGAATCTGAACATCTTACTTTTAGGCTTGTTAAGGTTCGGTCTCTGATTCGAACATTTAACCAATTTCACCATTCCACCCTTGCTAAGCTTTTACGCGCCCTAATTATTTGGCGTCGATCAGTTGTTAAGGCGGGAAAAACCAACAATATTATGGCATTCACCCTACCCGAACTCCCCTACTCCTTCAACGCGCTCGAACCCCACGTAGACGCCCGCACGATGGAGATTCACCACGGCAAACACCACGCTGCTTACGTCACCAACCTCAATGCTGCGCTTCAGGGCACAGAGCACGAAGGCAAAAGCCTTGAAGAACTCTTTGCTATCATGAGTAAACTCCCGCCTGCGGTACGAAACAATGGCGGCGGCCACTGGAACCACAGCATGTTCTGGGAAATCATGGCACCCAATGCAGGCGGAGCACCTACAGGAGATCTTGCAGCCCAAATCAACAAGAACTTTGGTTCGCTGGACGAAATGAAAAAACTTTTTGCACAAGCTGGTGCTACGCGCTTTGGCTCTGGCTGGGCCTGGCTTTGCAAAGATGAAAAAGGTGAACTTTTCATTACTTCGACGCCCAATCAAGACAATCCACTCATGGATCTTGCCGATAAAAAAGGCCAGCCCATTCTTGGCCTTGATGTTTGGGAACACGCCTATTATTTGCACTACCAAAATCGTCGACCAGACTATATCACGGCTTGGTGGGATGTTGTGAATTGGGCCGAGGTTGCTCGTCGGTATGCAAAATAATGTGACTAGTGCGTTCGATTAAATAATGTGGTCAATGTGGGTAGCTCACATTGACCACATTAATTAATTGACCGAATTAAGGTTACGGCTGACTATTTTTGCTGCGAAGAAAACACCAACTCATGACGCTACGCGAACTCTTTGACTACCTAAGTGCCAACCCTTTGGTCGTGGCCGCTTATTTTTCCCTCCTTTTGATCACAGCTATTTTAGCTGGGCTGATGGGCAAAGGGGAGGGCCATCTTAGCCCCTGGAAATACCTCTATTCTGCCATCGTATATCTGGTCTGCGTACCCGGCATTTTTGCTGCGGCACTCGCCGTTTACCTATTCCTTTTTGAGCAAGGTGGAAGTATTTTCAATGTTAATTTACTCACTCAGGTGTTGCCCGTAGCAGCGATGCTCCTTACGCTTAACGTTATACGGCGTAATGTGGAGTTCGGTTATATCCCTGGTTTCGGGCGGCTCACTGACCTGATGATGACTATTTTCACGATGTTTTTGTTGATGTATTTGCTCAATCGCCTGCATCTCGTTGCTTGGGTATATGTGCCCGTACAATGGCTGATTTTGATTGTCGTGGGCTTCTTGCTCGTAGTGCGTTTTGGGCTTAAACGTTTGACTTCTTGATGATTAGAATATATGTTAGTTCAGCTATTGCGTTTTTTTTTGCTGCTGCAATTTCTTGCACCGATCCTATCAAGGAAACACGCCAGGTTTTTACCCAAGATGATGTGGCGGTAGAAGTGGGGCAAGAAGTGGAAATACTTTACTCCGACAGCGCGATAGTGCGCGTTCGCGTGACAGGGCCTGTGCTCCACAATCATTCAGGTCGCGAAAGACCTCGACAGGAATTTCCAGAGGGGATAAAAATGGATTTCCTCATGCCCGACCTTTCTGTACGTAGTGTGCTGACGGCAAAAACAGCTACCCGCTATCAAGAGGAAGGGAAAATAGTGGCGCGAGATAGCGTAGTGCTGACCACCGTAAAACAAGAAAAACTGGAGACAGAAGAACTCATCTGGGATGAAAAAACCGCCAAAATCCGAACTGATAAATTTGTTAAAGTGACGCAGCCGGGTGAAATTATTTATGGTTTTGGTTTAGAGGCAGACCAGGATTTTTCCTATTGGAAAATTCTGGTACCTAAAGGTCGAATAAAAGTGGAACAACTTAACGAGGTGGACAAATAACCCATGGATATTTCGCTTCCAAAACGAATCTTAGGCTGGTCTTCTGCTCTGCGCATCGGAAGCCACACCTTCCCCGCCACCCTGCTTTTGACAGCCTTGGCTGTGGGGGTTACGTGGATTTTGTTCCCCTATTTCAGTTTGACCATTGGTATAGGATGGATTGCGATCGTTTCCATTGTGGGCTTGCTTTTTGGGGTATTGATGTTATTTAAAACGTTGATTTTTAAAAGTATTTACAAAAACGCGCACTTGGATGGCGAAGCCGCACTCCTCGAATACCTCGTACAACAAAATCATTCAGGCCTACCTGGAGAAGAGGAGGTAGAAATGGAATTGTTGGAAAATGCGCTCCACCTCAAACAAGTTCGGGCGCACGACTGCATGGCTCCTCGTCCTGAAATTGTGCATATTGATGTAGGTGCATCCGTGAGCGATTTGCGCGAACGTTTTGTCGAAAGCAGCCTCTCGCGCATCCTGGTTACAGAAGGCGGCGATGTAGATAAAGTACTTGGATACGTCCACGTTCAGCAATTGTTCTCCCATCCAAAGGATATTCAAGGCATCGTGATGCCAATCACCTTCGTACCAGAAAGCATTCAAGCGAATGACTTGCTCAGCAAATTCATTAAAAATCGAACGAACATTGCCTGTGTGGTAGACGAATATGGCGGAATCGCCGGTCTCGTGACGCTCGAAGACGCACTCGAACAACTCTTTGGAAAAATTGACGACGAGCACGACCAGGAGGAATTCATAGAAGTCCAGATGAACGAGCGGGAATTCATCTTTTCAGGCCGACTTGATGTTCAGTACCTCAACGAGCAATACCCCGTCTTAAATTTGCCTACTGGCGACTACAACACCCTTTCCGGATACCTCGTCACCGCTACCCAAACCATTCCAGAGCAGGGCTTAAAGCTCGAACTGGAAGGCAAAATATTTGTTTTGGAGCTGGTCAGCAACCGCAAAATTGAAACGATTCGAGTGATTTTATGCTGAGTTTAGAGTAAAACGCTGGAACTTAAGGAACGGGTAAATAAAAACGAAAGGCCTCCCACAGTAGGGAAGCCTTCACGTATTCAAACTTGCAGCGTAAATAGTTTTTGTGTTTGCCTGTTAGGCGAGTTTGTCTACATCCCGGATTAAAATACTGTTTCGATTAAAATAAATAAGGTTGGAGCGTTTTAATTCGTTAAAAACCGAAGTCACCGTTTGTCGGCTAGTGCCCGTTAGGCTTGCAATTTCTTGCTGCGTAAGATGGTGTTTTACAAGCGTTTCGAAACCTACACGACGACCTTCTCGGGTAGCTGTTTCTAGCAAAAACTCAATGATTCTTTCGCGTGCATCTTTAACCACGAGGTTGGCGAGTCTTTCTTCCACCCGTTGAAGGCGTTGGGAGATATGATGCATACAAGCGAATACAAGCCGTTGATTTTCGTGCATCATTTTCTGAAAGTCAACTAACTTGATTGCGAGATATTCAGCACCATCGTGAAGACTTTGGGCAAATTCGCTGCGCATTACTTCGCCAGCCAAAGCCAAATCGCCGAAAAGTGTTTCAGGAGAAATCAATTCCTTGATAATCTCCCGACCTTCGCTGGAAAATGTGCCTGTTTTTACCCGGCCTTGCACCAAGAAATAAAGATATTCTGCCGCTTCGTCAGGCACAAATATGAAGTGGTAGCGCTTAGCAACGCGGAATTGCGCGAAGTCTGCGACTTGCCCTAGTTCATTTTCATTGAGCGAAACGAAAAGGGGTAATTTTTTGAGGAAATCAATTTTCGCATTCTTGTCCATGAGCGGCAGATTTTATGTCGATTAGTGTTTTTGACAGCACAAAAGTAGGCGAGACATTGTCTTACAAAAAGGACATTTTTGGGGCTTTGTCGGAATATAAAATTTTCAATAATTATTTTAAAATATTGAAAGTCAAATATTTATATCATCTATTTTTAAAATTAAAAACTGGCACTCTTTTGGCGCATGTGTCAAAGATTATTTTGTACCCAAACCGATTTTCGATGAATATTAAATACTCGCTTCTGTTTTTGGCACTTTTAGCCCCGTTTGCCAATCAAGCTCAGAATTGCAATAACCCAATCACGCTCAGTTCTGTAGTCGTGTCGAACACCCAATGCGGCGCTGCTACAGGTACCATTATTCTTACGCCTGGTGGAGGAATTGGAGCCTACACTTTTGCGTGGACTCCATCGGTATCTATTTCCAATGTTGGCCTCAACCTTCCGGCAAATACCTACAAGATTCATATAGAGCGGGTCAATAATCCAAATTGCTTTCTGGACACCTTGGTCGTGGTCAACAACAGCAACGGACCTCTGGTGGACGCTACCATTAACCCGGCCCAATGCCTGGCTTCCAATGGGTCTATTTCACTCACACCTACCAATTTATTATTCAATTGGAGCAACGGCGGATCAGGATCTACCATTTCCGGGCTGGCGAGTAAAGACTATTATGTTTCGGTAACCAACCCCGGCAATGGCTGTTTTTCCATCTACAAATATTTCGTCCCTAAAGACCTTAATAGCTTGACCGTGAATGCTTTGGTGCAGGACAACGCCAAATGTGGACTAAATAATGGCCGAGCACAGGTGATCGTAGTGGGTGGTTCCGGGCAGTATTCTTACACCCCTGGCCCTGGTCCACAGTATGACAATGTTAATCCTGGCAATTACACCGTGCTGGTTTCGGATATTGCCACGGGGTGCACCGGATCGGCTAGTTTTACGATTCTTGATCTGCAGGTAACCGGAAATGTGACCATCACTCCGTATGATGTACGATGCTCTGGTCAAGCCACTGGTTTTGTAGAATTTAGCGTGTCGGCAGGTCAAAATTTTGAACTTCCGTATGTGTTTACGCTGAAAGATGCTGGTGGCATCAGCTATTCCCCCGGCAGCCTGCCGGCAGGCACATTTACCCTGCAAATCGGGGATGCTGACAATTGTAAGCTTCCCCCTCAAACTTTTAGCATCAACGAACCACCTGCTTTCAACCCCCAAGTCCTGGTAAATTCGGAAACCTGTGCTGCCGGAGGTCAGATTTCCCTCTCCATTTCAGGCGGAAACGGCAGCCCGTATATTGTGAACTGGGCAGATTTGCCAGGTGATGATAACCCGGAAGATCGAAAAAATCTTCGCGGAGGACGCTATTCAGGGGTGATTTTCGATTCGCTTTTTTGCGCCTATCCAATTGATACTGTTCTAGTTAAGCCCAATTGCAATAACCTAACGACGGAGCATGTGGTATTGGGCAGAAATACCACTGATTTTTACTGTGTGCGACAACCAGTCGGTCTTGCATCAGGCGCTACCACATTTAGTATTCTAGGTGGAGGCCTCAGTGGGAGCTCCGCTTTTGGCACTTGGATGATGAAACCAGACGGGTGCTTGTCTTATACTGCCGGGCCCAATCCCGGTTTTGCCATAGACACCATCTGCATCATCAGCACCGCAGCTCAAATTGGATTAAAAGATACCACTTGTGTCGTGGTCAGCATTACGCAACAACCGCCAAGTAAACAGTCTGTGTTCTTTTCTGTGCAAGTGAATAGTTCCTCAACTGCTTGTGGCACAATACCGCCAGCATTTTCAAGCAAGCATATTTTACAATTGGGAAGACCTGGCCTCGAGGGCACAAGCGATACTTATGGCGCGTATCAGATAGATAATACAAGCGCCTGCCTCGCTTTTTTTGCCAATGACGCGCCTGGATTCAACGTAGACGAAATCCGGGTGGCCGTATTCGATACTACTGTGGACAGGTGCCATATCATTTCATATTTTCCGACCATAGTGCCGCAAAGTGATTGTTCTACCGCTGTGAACCTCGCAGACACCCTTCATTTTATTTCAACCGACTGTGTTGGAGGAATCGTTAAGGGTTGTATACCCATTCCTTACGATGACATTGTGAATTACACGGTTATTGACAATGGCGCACTGTACAACATGGGCTACTCTGGCTGCTCCACCGATACTATATTAAGCTACAATTTGACCGTACTTCCTGCTGGCGGAGGCCCATACGAACTGACAGAGTGGAAAATAGATGGGCAAATTTTTACGGGCAATTTCTTGAATTTCAATGGCTTGGTAGGTTTAATGAACTTGCTTGATGCCGCGCCAGACAACTGGTCAGCGCAAGGTGTTGGCTTCATCCGGGGCGGCAGTCAGACCAACACCTACGGCGCGTTGAAAATAAAATCCGCAGGAGGAAGTACGTCAACTTACAATCCATCCTCCCTGCTGGTGCCGCTTGGCACGGAGATGCGGTTTACATCTGGCTTCCACGCGCTGGTATTCCGGAATGTGCTGACGGCTTGCTCGGACTCCGTGACGGTGGAGGCGGTTTGTTTCGATTGCGCACCCATTCACAGCTACCCGGTAGATGCGTTTGGCACCGTAAATTGGGACATTTCCGCTTGTGATATCGACACCGTTTTTTGCACTAACATCCTCAATCTTGCCTTAGGCCAACACCTTGTGACCGACAACGGCCAGCCTTTCACCAACTTTACGTTATGTGGGAATTTCATCGGAATGAACTTGGATACTGGTTTCCACCAACTCTATTTTAAGAACACAATAACTACATGCGAATGGAGTGTTCGTTTTTATCTGGAATGCAAAAATGTGCTGAATGAGCAGACCATTCCGGTCAGTGTTCCCTTGGGTGGAATGGTCAATGTTTGTCTCGACAGTAGCTTTGTCGACAGTCCGATCATCAGCATCACCAATATCTGTGAAGATGAAGGGAGCGATATAATAGGCTACTCCTTTGATGTCCAAAACTTGTGCGTCCAAATCTCTGGGCAAAATCTTGGGGCAGATACCTTGTGCATCCAACTTTGCAACGCCCTGGGTGAATGCGCCAACTATATTTTGCTGGTCAATGTTTCCAGCACACCCTCAGATAGTTTGTTGGCAGTGCCGGATATTGTTTTCACTCTAAAAAATGAGTCGGTAGATTTCAACATCATCGCAAACGATATAATAGGCGGCATTACGGGAAATCTCGGCGGACTCGCCAATGTGGAATTTCTGAACAACCCTAGTCTTGGTTCCTTCACCTACAGTGCCTCCAATGGCCTATTATCCTTCACGCCCGATCAGGGCAAATGCGGGGTGGATTCCTTCACTTACCGAATCACCGATGGCACAGGGCAGCAGTCCATCACGACTATAATTATAACCATTTCTTGCGATAAAATACTCGTATTCAAAGGCATATCCCCAAACGACGACGGGCGAAACGACACTTGGAGTATTTTGGGGATTGAGCAATTTCCAGACAACGTCGTGCAGGTATTCAACCGCTGGGGTAATTTGGTTTTTGAACAAAATGGCTACGGCAATTCGGCCGCCTGGAACGGCCAGTGGAATGGAAAAGACCTGCCCGATGGGACTTATTTTTATTTGATTGAATTGGGGGGGAATGCGGGGAGATTGAGTGGTTGGGTACAGCTTTTGCGGTAATTAAAATGTATTATTACTATCCCGGCCTCTTCCCCAGCGCATCCTGAATCACCTTCCAAACCTGCACACGTTCGGCACCTTCTAAAACAAGTCGTGGGGCGCGAACGTGCTCCATGCCAAGTCCTGTAGCCCGACATCCCGGTCAAAGAAAAAAGTTACCATATCCTACTCCTTTAAAAAACGGCGACGCGCATTTAGGGTACTGAGCTATTATTTTAAGGTCTAAGTTTACGTCAAATTTTTTCCTATGCCATTAACAAAAGAAGAATTCGAGGTTCTGAATCTTCATCAATTTTTCGACAATTCCAGTTGTACGAAGTACGGATTAGATGGTCAAGGGAATATAAAGACGCATAGCTTTGCGAGTGGCCAAGGTTATTGCTACTGCTGCAAAAGCAAGCCATTTGCTATCCGTAAAGGGACGATGTTTTTTGGACTACGAACTATAGGTCAGATTAAATCAAACAGCGACGGGAAAGCATCCCTGTCTGCTTCCGATGACTGGTTTTATGAAAAGGCTTTGCTCGCACATTTATGGTTTCGACAATACCTATACCCGGGCGAACGACAAATTAAAAATACGCATCAACCCCAATGCCGCTCTTTTTGAGCAACATTATCGGCATAGAACACCCGAAATGGCTCAAAATAATCTGACCAAACTATCAAAGACTTCGTGCCCCTGCCACTAGTTTGGAAATATCGGTTGGCGACACTTAATCAAAAGCATTTGGAGCACATTCCTGGAATTCGATCGATTTGAGTAATAAAATCCTCCGATCTTTCGCCCAGAAAAAACACCGCTTATGCCTGCACCAGATTTTTCCCGGATATCCTTCGACCCGATGCTCCGCCCGCAATCAGAAATCAAAAATCGGAAATCGGAAATCAGAAATCCATACACCGCCGGCCTCCCCCCCTATCTGGGCGGTCCTTACTCCACCATGTACCTTACCCAGCCTTGGACCATCCGGCAGTACGCAGGGTTTTCCACGGCAGAGGCGAGCAACGCTTTTTACCGCCGCAACCTGGCCGCCGGACAAAAAGGCCTGAGCGTAGCATTCGATCTGGCCACCCACCGAGGCTATGATTCCGACCATCCTCGCGTGGAAGGCGACGTGGGTAAGGCCGGGGTAGCAATTGATTCTGTGGAGGATATGAAAGTCCTTTTTGACCAAATCCCGCTCGGCGAAATGTCAGTCTCCATGACCATGAACGGGGCCGTCATTCCCATCATGGCGTTTTACATGGTAGCGGCAGAGGAACAAGGCGTTTCGCCAGATAAACTCTCCGGCACCATCCAGAATGATATTTTAAAAGAATTCATGGTGCGCAACACCTACATCTACCCGCCTGGGCCGAGCATGCGCATCATCAGCGATATTTTTTCGTACTGCGCCGGGCACATGCCGAAGTTCAATTCGATTTCCATCTCCGGCTACCACATGCACGAAGCAGGTGCACCCGCCGAAATCGAACTGGCTTACACGCTGGCCGACGGACTAGAATACATCCGAGCAGGTTTAGCCGCCGGGCTGGAAATAGACGAATTTGCGCCAAGGCTATCCTTCTTTTGGGGTATCGGGATGAACCATTTTACGGAGATCGCCAAACTCCGCGCCGGTCGGATGCTGTGGGCGAAAATGGTGCAGCAGTTCAACCCCAAGAGTAACAAATCGCTGATGCTGCGCACCCACTGCCAGACTTCCGGCTGGAGCCTAACGGAGCAAGACCCCTTCAACAATGTGGCGCGCACCTGCATCGAAGCCATGTCGGCGGTACTGGGCGGCACGCAGAGTTTGCACACTAATTCTTTTGATGAAGCGATGGCTTTACCGACCGATTTTTCGGCCAAAATTGCCCGCGACACGCAGATTTTTATCCAAAAAGAAACCGACGTTACCCGCGCCATCGACCCTTGGGCGGGCGCTTATTTTATCGAAAAACGCACTAAAGAACTGGTGGAAAAAGCCTGGGCATTAATTCAGGAAGTGGAAGAACTGGGCGGCATGGCCAAGGCAATTGAACAGGGTTTGCCTAAACTCCGTATCGAAGAAGCTGCCGCCAGAAAACAGGCGGGCATTGACTCCGGCAAAGAAAAAATTGTAGGCGTAAACATTTTCCGGGTAACTGATAATGAAGGTTTTGAAATCCTCGAAGTCGATAACTCTGCCGTGCGCGACAGCCAAATTAACCGGCTTGAAACACTGAAAAAAAATCGCAACGAGACCACTGTAGCAACGGCTTTAGCTGCTGTAGAACAAGCGACTATAGAAGGCGCCAACCTCCTGGAAGCCGCTATCAACGCTGCCCGCGCCCGCGCTACCTTGGGCGAGATTTCCTCGGCCATGGAAAAAACGTTCGGACGCTACGTGGCCACTACCAAATCCATTTCAGGCGTTTACGCTGCCAACATGAGCAAGAACGAAGACTTCGAAAAGGCCCAGCACATGGCAGACGAATTTGCCGAGCAAGAAGGCCGTCGTCCGCGAATCATGGTCGCCAAATTAGGCCAAGACGGTCACGACCGCGGCGCAAAAATCATCGCTACGGCCTTTGCGGATCTTGGTTTTGATGTAGACATTGGACCGCTTTTCCAAACGCCCGCCGAAGCCGCTAAACAAGCCGTGGAGAACGACGTACACATCCTCGGCATCTCTTCTTTGGCCGCAGGGCACAAAACCCTCGTACCACAAACCCTCGCCGAACTAGAGAAACTAGGTCGCGGCGATATTCTCGTGGTGGTCGGTGGTGTGATACCGCAGCAGGACTACGAATTTCTGCGCGGTGCCGGCGCTGCGGCGATTTTCGGGCCGGGAACGGTGGTGGCAAAAGCGGCGCAGGAGTTGTTGGGGGTGTTGATGGGGTAAGCAGGCGGTGTTCGATATTCAGTGTTCAATATTCAGTGTTCG
>JBBQLD010000029.1:0-19379 GCA_038327555.1 Chitinophagales bacterium | reverse complement strand
ACCGTGGTGGGGGAGGTGACCGTGGAGGTGATCGCCGAGGCGGCGGTGGTGGTGGAGGAGATCGTCGCGGCGGCGGCGGCGGTGATGATCGCCGAGGTGGTGGTGGTGGTGGATTTGGCGGAGGAAGAGGCCGATAATCAGCAACTAAGACCGGGCAAATTTAAATTCCCGATCAAAGCAAGGATATTAACCCCGTTGAGCGTGTACGCTTGACGGGGTTTTTGTTTAATGCTTACTGCTAGTTTATGATGGTGATTACTAAAACATACTTATTCAACAACTTAACATGCCGATTGTCGCAGGATTTCGCAGGGCGTGATCGAGTTTACCGTTGGTAACCGCGCTCGCTCGCTGGGTTTTGGTGATGGTACTTGCGATCGGTTTGGCACACTTACTTTGGCCAACGGAGATTCTTATTGGATTCGTTTGAGACAATAACTCGTCTGAAAAGGAGTATTACACTTTTTGAGCCCGCTCAGGCAAACGCCTTGGTCGCAACAAGTTTAATACTCCTTTTTCATTTGGACTCATTCAAAGTCCAAAGATAATCCAGGTGCGAGATGTCCGTTTTATCTGTCAATTTCACAGTAGCATAGCGATTAATGAACTCCCGAACTGAGCCCGCATCACGCTCAAAATCCCCCTTGAACCATTTAAAAATCTCGGAGATCTTAGCTTTTTCAGCCGTAATCTGATTGCGAACAGGGTCGTTGACAAAGCTGCGCATGCTATTATCTAGCTGACTTTCAAGGCGTTCAGCAGTAAAAGCCTCGTTGCGCAGACGTGGACACGAGTATGAAGCGCAGTTAACTGCGGCGTGTATACGGGCATCTTTAAACACCGGGCGCAAGATATTATGCTCAATATTGTTTAAATCGTAGGTATAGCCCTGGATTTTAATGAATTTGATATCCCACACTGAGTTGACAAAAGCAAGGCCGCGTTTGATGTCTTTGATGCTCTCTGTGGGGTAGTTCCGTACGATGAGCTGAACGGTATAGGCATTGTAGGCATTGATCCAATAGGCCATTTGCTCTTGACGCGTCCAGTTTTTGTCGCTTGGATGCGAAGTTTCAAGCAGGTGGAGATAGCGATTGAGTTCGGCACTATCGCGGATAAAGCCTTTGTAGTTGACAAATCCATCGGTATCAACGTATTTTTTTACCAATCCATCCCAAATTTCATGCGTGACCGGGCGGGAGTCTGTATTGCGTTTGATGGAGCGGCAATTGGTGCAGGTAAACCAGACCAAACCTGTAGTCAGGATCGTGAGGAAGATCAAGATTGTCTTTTTCATAGTTCGAATTGTTTTTGAAAGCGGAGGGTTTGACAAGGGGATCAAGCACTAAAATTCACGGTATTTTGTAGACTAAACATCTACGGAGCACTTACAGTTTTGGTTTTCAATACTTCAATATTGATTTATAAAACCGCTTGATTTTCGTCGGCTCCGCCCCCCAACGAAACATAGAAAACGCTCCAATATTGGCCAATTGCACCCGAAGCCAACTATTGTGTTCGTACTTGCGTGCGGAAACGATTGCGTTTTTAGGAAGTATCCGCAAAGCGTATTTTTTCATAGCCTTGCGCAGAAAATCGTATTCCTCCATCACGACAAAGCGTTCGTCATAACCGTCGAACTCCTCAAAAACTTTCCGTGAAACGAAAAAAGTCTTGTCACCTCCCTGACAGCAAAGCCATGGGAAGCGAACAAAAAAAGCATTGAACTTCAGAATCAATTTTGTCGAATCAAACTGGTAGCGATAACAACCCATCACTTGTCCGGCTTCCATTTCACGTTGAATATCAGCAGCAAAAGAGGTGGGCGGAAGTGTATCTGCATGGACAAAATAAAGCACTTCGCTTTGAGCCGCGCTTGCGCCCAGATTCATTTGTACTGCCCGAGCACAGATGCCACACGTCAACACCTTTGCTCCTGCTTCTGAGGCAATTTGCGCGGTGCCATCCGTACTATTGCTGTCTATTACAAGTATTTCGGATACTGCGTGCCCACCATATTCACGCAAATAGCCAACTAACCGACCAATATTGGCTGATTCATTCAAGGTCGGGATAATGATGGAGAATTTGAACATTGAGCTAGTGATCCAGGATCATTTTAGTATGCGGAATGCCATCTTCCAAGTATTCTTCTCCAGTGGATTGGAAGCCAAAGCCTTCGTAAAATTTCAGTAGATAGGTTTGGGCACCAATTTTAATCGCCTGATTCCCAAAAAGTTGTCGACACATTTTTATACTTTCTGCCATTAAAACTTTACCAACCCCCGTGCCCCGTGCAGTTGGAGCACTCACCACCCGACCAATAGATACGTAGTCATCGTATGCGACGCCCATGGGCAGTAGTCGAGTGTAACAGACTAGTTTCCCAGATTCATCGCGTCCCATCAGGTGCCAGCTTTGGAGGTCTTTTCCATCGCAGTCTTGATATGGGCAGTTTTGCTCCACCGAAAAAACTTCCAGGCGAAGTGCCAGAATTTCATAGAGTGTATGTGGCGAAAGATCGTCGAAAGGAATACAAGTGAATGTGACCATGTACTTGGGTTTTGGCACAAATGTAAGAAACAGAAAAAAAACGGGCGGCTCGAAACTCGAGCCGCCCGTTTGGCAAACGATAAATCGTCCAATTATTTTTCTGCCGAATTACTTCGTTTTCAATGCACGTGGAATTTCGATTGAAGCGATAGGCACTGCAACTGGATTGGTAATTTCAACACCATCCATAACTGTGATGTCCCGCACACGGAGGGTGTCGCCCAACTGCATTTTAGTAATGTCAGCGTTGACCTCGTCAACTGCTTTTTCTGGTGTGGTGAGGATGCTTATTGTACGCATCCGTGGGATGAATTTTCCACCTTCTTTCACGCCTGGAGCCAAGCCCGTAAAACGCAAAGGCACGGAGGCCTTAAATTTCAAGCCAGGTACAAGTTCGAGAAAATCAACGTGCAGCACCTCATCCGAAACGGGGTGGAACTGCGTATCCTTGACGATGCACTTGTGTGTAGCACCATTAAGGGTGATTTCGACGAGCCTGAATTTAGGCGTAAAAATGAGCGGGCGAACAGCAGACGTCTCCAGTGTAAACTGAAGGGACTCGCCGCCACCGCTTTTATACATCACCGCAGGGATGTGGCCGGTGCGACGGATTTTTGTTGCTTCTACTTTGCCGGAAGATTCTTTCCGATGACCCTGCAATGCAATGATTTCCATTGTGTTGTGCGCTAAAATGTGATATTACTTTCAAAAATGCCCGCAAAGGTAGAAAAATGAAGGGCTAATTTCCAAGGTAGTTTGAAAAAAAATAGGAACTTCTGGACTTATTTTAAATTCCACACCATAACACCATCGCGGGAACGCTTCGTTTTTTTGACTTTGCCTTGAATTTCCAGCTCCAACAACTTGCTCTGAACAGACCCAAAATCCATCCCAGTGTCTTTTGCAATGCCCTCTACGGTACGAAAAGCGAACTTGGAAGATTGAAGCATGCCCAAAACTTTTTGCTCATCGCTTAAAACCATCGCAGCGGATTTAGGCGTATCGCCAACTTTGAAAGATTCAAACTCTGAACTATTCCCAAGCCCAGGAATGAGTACAACTGGCGTGTCTGTTTCAGAAGGGTCAGAGTTTTGGGAAACCAAGACATCTGTTGTTTCGGCCAGATCTTTTTGTTTTTGTTGGACTTCCTTTATTTCCTGGAGGAGTTTATCGCCTAAGGTTTGCAGGAATTTAGAAGAAAAAATGGCTGCAATGGTGCAAAAACCAAAGAAAACAAAGTGAGAAACCGCATTGCCTTCCAGACATTCTTTCATCAACTCGCTGGAGACCGTTTTCAAAAAAAGCGGAACGGTGGCGGCGGCAGTAAGTCCCAATAAGATCGATTTGCCCAAACCGGCCTCATTGGTTTTCTCCATGTAATAATTGGCTGTGCCGCCTAACAGGCCTGCAGCTACGATTAGGCTGACTAGAATGATTATACCCATTGGAATTAGCGTTTTGTTCGGCCAAAAATAATGTTTTAAGCTATCTTTTGTACCGACGAAATAACAATCATAACATTTTCACGTCTTCCAACTTCACATGTACTGTCCGTTTTTGTGTAGTCCGAGTTGCAATATCGCTATCTGAACCTTCGAGACGCAGCACACCTCGAGGACAAACTGTGGCGCAAATGCCGCAGCCTACACAACTCGACCGCACCACATCTTGCCCTTGTTGGGCATAAGCCCGCACGTCGATTCCCATTTCGCAATGCGTGGAGCAATTTCCGCAACTTATGCACTGTCCGCCATTGGTCGTAATTCTGAATTTAGAAAATTTATTTTGCCATAAACCTAGCCATGCCGCCATCGGGCATCCGAAACGACACCAAACGCGGCTTCCCATAAGTGGATAAAAGCCAACGCCTACGACTCCACTGAATACGGAGCCGATCAAAAAGGAATAACTTTTGTAAAAGCCCTCAGAGGCACTGCCGAGCACCCCTCTACCCGTCATTACGTTAATCCACAATAAAGCGGTCATGCCGAATGCAAAGACGAGTACGGAGTGAATCATCCAGCGCTCTATTTTCCAGGCTTTCAAGGATTTATCTGACAAATGTCGGAATGGATCACCTGCGGTTTCGGCTAGGCCACCGCAGCCGCAAACCCAGGAACAGTACCATCTTTTTCCAAAAAAGTAAGTCAAAATGGGCGTACCGACAAAGAACATAGCCAGTCCGAACAAGAAGAACCAGGTGCCAATTGAAGTCTGAGATTGCCAGCTCCAGGTATCTGGTGAAGCATTGCTGTACGAAAGCGGCCAAAAATAGGTGAAGTACAATTCAGGTTGCTGGAAACGCAAGAGAATACCCGGAATCAGGAAGGAAAAGCCCAATTGAAAGAACATCACCGACACTGTACGCACCAATTGATAGCGGCTGTGGCGGTATTTGAAAATGAATCGAACGCCCATGACCAGCACCAATATGGTATAAAATGATCCATATACAAACCACTGATCCGCTGCTTTATGCCGAAAGACCTGACTAAATGGATCAAATAACTGGATCAAACCAGCCATATACTGGGGCAACCAATACAAACAGACGTAAAACTCCGTCAGTACAATACCGACCAACCATCCCCATATCCCTCGGGCAGATAAACTGCGCAACCAGACCGCCAAGGAGTTGGTGTTTTTACTAAAATCTGCCTGTTCATCGCGCAGAAAAAGCCATAATCCTGTAATCACAACGAAAAAAGCCAACAGGGTCAGTGGTTCGGCAGGTAGGCCATGGTTCCTTAATCCTTCATATAGAATGTACGGAACAGAAATGCCCAATAGCACCAAACCCAGCTTTTGTAACGGCGTGGTAAGCATGGGATTCGGATTGGCCAGCGAGATACTTTTCATAATGTAGGGTCAATTAGCGAGGAATTTCAATGCGGCACGCAGTCCTCGTTTTTGTTTGAGAATCAAATTTTTACCAGTTTGTTGATTATAAATTTCAATTAAATCAGTTTCATGTTGCTTTGAAAATTCGGGGTCAAAATTGGCAAGGCCGAGCTGCTGCAACACCGTTTCAATGTGTGCCTCTTCCCGAATCCATTTTTCGCAAACCTCGTGTCGGTAGCGAACACCCATGAGGTTGAACCCGACCACTTTACCAGATGCAGCTTCATAATTAATCCGGACGCTCTTTTTGCCCTCGGCATGTTCCCAGTAGATGGAAGCCTGGTTTTCAGGAAGTTGCGCACGAATATCACCATATACCTGATACTCAATATCAAAGAATTTGGCAGAGTTGAACCAGATGCCGGGGTTGTAAGGCTTTCGGCTTTGGGCGGGCGATGGCCGGTTTGGCATCAGGGGCTGGTTTTCAGTACCCAAGTCTGCAACCAGGTTATAGGCCGCCGTTTCACCCATCATTCGGCCTATGTACCAGACCGCTTCGATGGCCCGGCGATCCGGAAGGGGCTGGCGGAGCTCGACACAATCCCCGATAGCAAATACATCAGGAAAATTTGTTTGAAGATATTCGTTGACCAAAATACCACGATTGGTCTCCAACTCCGTGTTTTTTAAAAAGCCGATATTCGGACTGACGCCTACGGTGAGGCCTACAAATCCGCAGGGGATGGTTTGACCGCTACTGGTCAAGGTTGCTACACACTTTTTCCCTGCTTCATCCGCCATAATTTCTTTCAATTCCGTTCCTAGCTGCAGATCAATATGATGTTCCCGAATGTGGCGGGAAACCATATCAGACTCTTCCGGCGGCAAAATATTATTCCAGAAAGCGCTTTCCCGCACCAAAAACGTAACCGGAATTTTGCGAGAATGGAACATTTCAGCCATTTCGATGCCAATCAAACCTCCCCCCACAATCACGGCTCTTCCTCCCTCAAGTGCTGCCGAATGCCGTTCCATGGCCTCCAAATCCTGCAAATGGTAGAGTCCATGCACGCCATCCAAGTCCTGACCTGGCCAGCCGAATTTGTTAGACTGGGAGCCAAGCGCGATCACGAGTTTGTCGTAGGAGAGGGTTTCTCCAGTTGTGCTGATTAGTTTTTTAGCTTGAAAATCAACCTGTTGAATACGCGCTCGAACCCGTTGGATGCGGTTTTTTTCCCAAAACCAAGGTTCGTATGGCATAGTATCTCGCAACCGCATGTGCCCCATGTAGATATACATCAGTGCTGTGCGGCTGAAAAACTCATCCGATTCGTCTGATACGAGTGTGATATCGTGGTCGCTGAGTTTGCGAAGGAAACGGGCGCAGGTGACGCCACTAATACCGTTTCCAAGGATGACAATGTGCATAGAGTAAGGATGGATTGTTTTCGCGCTTTAAGGAACGGGTAAAAATCGACTTTAGATTTTGAGCGAGTACAAGAAAGTGCGGTACGCCGTTTTAAAATATTTTAGGTGTGCCACACGCTGACGAACACGCGCTGGATTTTCGATCCTAAAGATAGTGGAGGTTTGATTTGGAACTGGGTGAAAGTGCCGTAAAGATTTACAAATTGTCTTTTGGGGGACTATGCGGCTAACCGGACAAAGTAGAACTAAATTTCGATGAAATAACAATCCTAAATCAAATCCCGCAGCACAACTCGCTTTTTCATGACCTTTCCATCGCGTTTTATCGTGATTTTCACCAGTTTTCCTGGCTTTTTTTGAAGCAAAGCTTGTAGGGTAGACAAGGTTTGAAAGCTGGCAGCCATCCAGCCAATTCGTAAAATTCGATCCCCGGCATGAATACCTGCTTCATCGGAAGGAGAGCCAGGGAGTACGTTGAGTACCGAAAAATAATTGAGGCTTTGACCCGAGGCAATAATACTGAGCCCACTGCGGTCGTACACGAATTCTTTCAAATAAAGTTTCGTGGGTTTGAGCCAGAGTTTCTCCCCTTGATAATCAATGACCAAAATGAAACGGTTTAAAATGGTGTTGCCAATCAATCCATTGCGACCGTTTAAATAATTTATGTCTTGGGTGGTATCCACTGCTTGAAAATAAGTGAGGATATTATTTTGGGCAAAAACCCCTAACTCCAGCCCGGCTGTTCGCCCCACATAACCTTCCAAATAACCACCCAGCCCCATGCCGATATTGGTCGGAATGGCATCAGCCGAAGGCTGGATGAGTGGGTGCGTATTTGTAAAAAGCATAAGCGACAAACCAGCGCCGGTGTCCAGTAAAAGCTTCAGCGGCGAGGTGGTATCAGCACGCAGTTGAGCTTGTGTGTTGAGGTATATCTTGTTGCGGTATATCTCTATAGGAAGGGGTTCGAACCCTTCTTGAGCCATTTTGTACGAACCGCGTTCATAAAGCGAGATTACACGCCTTTGATAATTGATTTTGATGAGATAACGAGAAAAAACACGGCCAGCCAAAATACCATGTACCGCCACTCCAGCATATTCTTCAAACCGAAAATAATCTTCTTTAAGCACTAAGATATCCTCGTTGGCTGCTATGATATCCTTGTCAGAGATCTTTAGCTTGATGTTGCGAGCGAGGTAAGCCACGAGTTCACCCCTGAGATCCGAACCCTTTACTCGAAACTCACGGTCGTAGCGCACATGAAGTAAGTCACTGATTTCGCGTTTGGACAGAATGGTGTGTTCGGCGCCAGTATCAAAGATAAATTTCAGGGGTAAAGGGCCGTTGAAATCGATATTTAGAATGATAAAATTATTGATATACTCAAAGGGAATTTCAGCATGCCTAATGCCTCCGGGCAAAGAAAAACCACTTTGGGCGCCGATTGGATACGCCGCCAAACCAAAGGCCAGCAATATGATTACTACGGTTTTTGTTTTCATAGCTATAGACATCTGCCTGCCGAAAGGCTTGAATTTGCCAGAGCGAAGGACGGATAGAAGTGCCACTTTTCCAAATTAGATCCCGACTTTGATCTTACCTCAATTTTAAAAACAGGTAGATAAAGCGATTGCTTTGGGTTTAACGAGTTTTCTACCTTTGCCCCACAAAATCCTTGTTTAGGAGCGGGTAAATATTAACTTGTTACTTAAACTTTGGCATAAACAAATCACCACTCAAACAAATAAACAACTACAATGAAAGTAGCCGTAGTCGGCGCCACCGGATTGGTCGGCACCAAAATGTTGCAAATTCTGGAAGAGCGCAACTTCCCCATTTCGCAACTGCTGCCCGTAGCCTCTGAGCGCTCTGTAGGAAAAACCGTCAAATTTCGGGGCAAACGGTACAAAATCATCAGCATGGATGATGCTGTAGGCAAAAAACCTGACGTTGCCATATTCTCTGCCGGGGGAAGTGTTTCCAAAGAATGGGCGCCTCGTTTTGCTGATCGTGGCACCGTGGTCATCGACAATTCTTCGGCTTGGCGCATGGATCCTGAAAAGAAACTCATTGTGCCGGAGGTGAATGCTGATGTACTGACCAATAAAGACAAGATCATTGCAAATCCAAACTGCTCTACCATTCAGATGGTGGTGGCACTCAAACCTTTGCATGATAAATATGGCATAAAGCGCATTGTGGTAAGCACCTATCAGTCTGTTACCGGAACCGGCGTAAAAGCGGTGGAGCAATTGATGAACGAGCGCAAAGGCAAGACTGGCGAGCGGGCTTATCCCTACCAAATTGACCTCAATGTTTTGCCTCATATTGATGTGTTTACCGAGAATGGCTACACCAAAGAAGAAATGAAAATGGTGAATGAGACCAAAAAGATCATGGGCGACGACCGTATTCGGGTCACCGCAACAACCGTACGTGTGCCCGTTATCGGCGGACACTCGGAGTCTGTAAACGTGGAGTTCGAACGGGCCTTTGACCTAACCGAAGTACGAAACCTGCTTGAAAATGCGCCTGGTGTAGTCGTTGTAGACAATCCAGCCGAATTGCAATACCCGATGCCCTTGATGGCACACGATAAAGACGAGGTTTTTGTGGGACGCCTGCGTAGAGACGAAACCCAACCCAATACCCTGAATATGTGGATTGTGAGCGACAACCTTCGAAAAGGAGCTGCCACAAATGCTATTCAAATTGCGGAATACCTGATTTCAGTAGGTATTTTAAAGATAAGAAACGGCTAAATGAGAAAAAAACGATAACAACAGTCTAATTTTGCCACCCGAAAGTATAAAGTACATTTTTGGTAGATATTCC
Source organism: Chitinophagales bacterium (assembly GCA_038327555.1). Taxonomy (GTDB): domain Bacteria; phylum Bacteroidota; class Bacteroidia; order Chitinophagales; family Saprospiraceae; genus M3007. The sequence continues at coordinate 9,716 of JBBQLD010000029.1, read as the reverse complement.
CCCTGCCACCTCCAAACGCTGTACTACAACCGTAACCCGTGTATCGTGTACCGTTAACCTTAACCCGTGAATCGTGTACCGTGAACCGACAACAGTAGATTTATGAAGAACAAGTTAGTCATTTGGGGCACTAATGCCGAAAACGAGAAATTCCTGATCGCACTTGAACTGCAGGCAGAAACCAGCAAGGTGATGCTACACATGTTCCCGGAAGCCATTGCAGACGAAGAATTCGTGCAAAAAATGATGCAAGACTGGCGCGAAGACAAAGCAGAAGTGGCCTTCCCAGAAGGTGTGCAGACTACTGAACGTGAGCTCAGTGTCACAGACGGCTTATTGCCTGAAAACATTAAAGCGGATCGCGCCGACCTCGTGCAACGTGCACAAACAGAGTGGCATTTTGCGGTGCTTTCTGCCAAGCTTCATGCTGCATATCGACAAGAATTGGCCGAATTCAAGGAAAAAGTGGCCACTATGTCTACCTATGACAACAAAATCTTTACCAATCTTCGGTCTTTTTGGGACAAGGTACAGAACCAGAGCCGCGAACGAAATCTATATCGCCAGCATGCAGACGAACTGCGCGATGGCATAAATGAGCTTTTTGAAACCCTGAAAGAGGTGCGTAAGCGCGTGAATTCCGAATTCAACGAGGCATCTCAGTCGGTTTACGAGGGATTTAACAAGGCCCTCGAAGAAATCGAAGCCCTTATTGCTTCAGGTGGTTCCAAGTTCAATACCGTCTTTGACGAACTTAAAAAAATGCAGCGCGAGTATCACCACACGCGCATGAGCAATGAACACCGTAACAAACTTTGGGACCGCCTGGATGTTGCTTTCAAAAAAGCTAAAGAGCGCAAATTTGGCCCGGCAGCCAATGAGGGAACCATTGCTGGTCGGCACGACAAACGTTTGAGCGCACTCGAAGACGCCATCAAACGCCTTGAAGAAAGTCTTTATCGCGACGATGAAGAACTCGTATTCCAGCGCAAGAAAGTGAATACTTCAGAGGGCCAACTGGAAGCCCAAATCCGCGGCGCAAAAATAAAAATGATCGAAGAGCGCGCCAATGGCAAGCGTGAAAGACTGGCCGAGCTGACCAAAGCCCGCAACGATGTACAGCGTCAAGCCAGCACTGCGCACGAAAAAGAAGCACGCATTGCCGCCAAGGAGGCAGAGCGCCAACAAATAGAAACTAAAAAAGCGGCCATCAAATCAGAAATTGAGGCCGAAACCCACGCTAAAGCCACCGCCGCCGCAGGCGCTCCACCCGCTGAAAAAGAGGAAAGTCTTTTTGAGGCCGCCTCCAATCTTTTGGGTGATGTATTACTTGACGCACTCGATACCGCCAGAGCGGTGGCTAGTGTCGCGGTAGAAAAAGCGGAAGAAGCCTTTGGACAAGCCGTAGAGCGCGCCGAAGAGGCCCTGGAATCCTTAAAGAAAGAGGATAGTCCTGCGGCAGAAGAATCCGCTCCCGTAGCCGCGAATGATACCATCATTATTGATGACGTAGTGCATAAATCGGCGGAAGAAGATCCTGCCGCACTGGAGTCGATTGTGGCAGCAGATGCCCCAGCAGTGGAAGAAGCACCAGCCGAAAAGCCCAAGCGTGCTCCAAAAAAGAAAGCTGACGCCTGAGTAAGGAACGCGACAATCGTAACATAGTCATTTTAGGTCAGCCATTTTTTCATCAGACAAGCCTATTTTTCTGCGAATAGTGATGCTAATTAATAAAAAATAGGGGCCGTATGATGGAACAAAGGGAGGCATCAAATGACTACGTTATTGTTGTCGCGTTCCTAAAAGTTTTTTTGACGATAAAATAAAGCGAGCCGCTTCCTGATGTTTGGGAGGCGGCTCGTTTTGTTTTAGTCCATGGCAGTAAATCTGAAAGTAGGGTTCAATCCCCTTCTTCCAATTCAAGATAATAAGCACCCTTATAATTGCCAGCTTAGCCCATTCCGCCAGGCATAGGTCTCGGCGGGTGCTCCCTTGGGCAGGTTCTTGTCTATCCCATATTCAAAATCTATGGTAAAGGCCAGTTTTTTGGTCAAATCTACCTTCATCAACCACTCGGCGCTTAAGCGGTAATTGCGGATGAGACCCAACACCGGTTGCCAGTAAGTTGTCTGGATAAGCACCATCTTTTTGTTGGGTCGAAACGTAGTAGAGATATAATTGCTGGAACGGTGCCAGCTTGAGGGCTCAAACGGCTTCGTAAAACGATTTTGCTCCCAAAGCCATGCCGCGCCGAGGTAGATGCGCTGTCGGCCATTTTTTGATTTCAGCAATCGCCAGCGCGCGCCCGTGCCGAATAAATTGCGTTGTTCGAGCAATTGTATCGGGCTGGTTTGCACTTGTGTAAATGCCTCCCAGGTCCAGGTTTTGCTCAGTTTGTAATTGTAGCGCAAGTGTGCAAAAGCCTGCCGGGCAAAATCTTGATTGCCTGCTCTGAGCAGGTTCACATTTAACAGCAAAAGCGTCAGGTGTGGGTCGGCTTTGTACTGCACTTTAACCTGTGCCTGCAATTGTAGGCTCTGTTGCTGCACTTTTGCCAACGACACGCCGCCGCGCAGATGGCCATACCAGCGGGTGCTGTCGTTGGTGCCCGTGATGCGCTGCTCTTCGATGTTGACAACTTGGGAGAGGAGGGTGTGGGAGGCTACTGTGCTCCAAAACAGAGAAAAAAGCAAGATCCCTTTCATAGCAGGCCGCAAGGTACGTTTTATAGCGAAACTTGCCCCGCTCCTTAGGCTTGAAATGGCGCAGGAGAATGGCTAAAGCCTTATATGCTGTGTCCTCATTGACTCTCTAAATTCGGTTTGGAACAATGGTCGGTACTTTAAGTGGCACACCCACATTCCAGCGCTCGTTCTTCCAAGCCTTCTGCTCTTCCCGAGTCAAAAAAGTCCAGGCTACGATCCTGCTGGTTTTGTTCCCTTGTCCCATCGGGATCGTTTGCACATCCTCGGCTTTTGCTTTTCTGAGTTCGTCATAAATGCCTTGCAGGTGTGATTTTTTGGCGATAATGGAAGAAAACCAACAAACAGAAGTTGTAAATTGTCTGCTCAGCCGAACCATGGATCGAACGAATTTTTCTTCGCCTCCATCGCACCAAAGTTCAGCGTTTTGTCCGCCAAAATTTTGAACAACTGTGCTGACTTCTTCCTTCGCCAAGTTGCTCAATTTGCGAAGCGTTTCTGCTTGGGCATCTTCCAAAGAAGCATGAAAAGGCGGATTACAAACCACCAAATCAATGATTTCATCCTTTTGAATTACGCTGTAAAAGATATCGGCTGGATTAGATTGCAACCTGCATTCGATCGCGCCTTTCAAATTGGGATTCGAGTCAATGATTTTTTGGGCAGATTCAAGCGCAATTGGGTCAATATCGGATCCAATGAAGCGCCATCCGTATTCATGATACCCAATAATCGGATAAATGCAATTGGCGCCAAGCCCAATATCCAGGCAAGTGATCTTGTTGCCCGTGGGGACTTTACCATAGTTGTGCTCCGCCAAAAGTCCTGCAATGTGGTGCATATAATCTGCCCGGCCGGGGATTGGCGGACATAAATAACCTGCTGGAATATCCCAGTATTGGAGGTCATAATACTGCTTCAACAAAGCAGTATTCAGCATTTTCACCGCCTCCGGGTTGGCAAAATCTATGGACTCGTCATTGTAAATATTCAGTTTTACAAAGGGGCCAAGTTCCGGGCAACGCTGAATCAGCAGTTTAAAATCGTAGCGTTCGCGGTGTCGGTTGCGGGGGTGAAGGCGGGTTTTTTCTGTGGGGTGGGTGTTTTTTATTGGGAGCATGGAAATTTTGCCTGAGCAGCTGCGGAGTGGAGAAAGGCGCAAAGGTAGGCAGGATGCTTCCTTGTTTAACTTCTTAATTTTCACCTGTCTGAGCGGCTATGACGAGCGAACCTCCAAATTTTACTGCTTTTTCAGAAATCTAAGCGCATGGTTTTCGCATTCATCTAGGCGGCTCGGGGATCAGGCACCGGGCCAAAAGACTCTCCCGCCGCGCTTGGGTCTTCCTGGCCTTAGCTGGGAAGCTAGTGGCAGGGGCACGAAGTCTTTGTCGGTTTGTTCGACTCTTTTGAACTGATACTTTGTTGCGCCTCAGTCATGGAGAGCCCGCTACAATCCTTCGTCGCGCCTAGTCTCATCTCAAAATAATCTGACCAAAATATCAAAGACTTCGTGCCCCTGCCACTAGTGCCTCATCCACTGGAATTCTCCTTTTTTATCAATTAAAAATGGCTTGGTCGCAGTTGCGCCAAGCCATTTTTGTGCGGGTTATCCCAGAATTATTTGTGTTGTTCCTTTGCCCAGGTGTCTTTCAATGTCACAGTACGATTGAAAACCATCTTTTCGGCAGTGGAATCCGGGTCAACACAGAAATACCCCAGCCGTGTAAACTGGAAACGGTCGCCGAGGCCAGCCCCAATCAAGGCTGGCTCAACCAGCGCATTTTCAATGACTTGTAAGGAGCTTGGGTTGATCGTAGATTTGAAATCCTCCTCGCTGGCCGGGTCTTCAACTTGGAAGAGTCGGTCGTAAAGCCGAACTTCAGCAGTTTTTGCATCACTTGCCGAAAGCCAGTGAATTACCCCCTTTGGTTTAAGTCCGGATGTGTCTTGACCAGAGCGGCTTTCGGGGATGTAGGAACAATGAAGCTCTGTTATATTGCCTCCGGTATCTTTCACAACTTCATCACAACGAATGATATAGGCAGATTTGAGTCGCACCATGCCGCCAGGGGAAAGTCGGAAATATTTGGGCGGAGGCGTTTCCATAAAATCGTCCTGCTCAATCCAAAGCTCAGGGCCAAAAGCCAGCGGACGGCTACCTGTTTCGGGCGCCTCCGGGTTGTTTTCGGTCTCTAAGTGTTCAGTTTTGGCTTCTGGGTAATTGGTAATCATCACTTTAAGTGGATTGAGTACCGCAAATCGGCGCAAAGAACTTTTATTCAAATCTTCCCGAATGCAAAATTCAAGCAATGACATGTCTGCTACCATTTCGCGCTTTCCCAAACCGATACGGTCGCAAAATTCGCGAATACTGGCTGAGGTGTAGCCCCTGCGGCGGAAACCAGAAATGGTTGGCATGCGCGGGTCGTCCCAGCCACGCACGAAATTATCTTCCACCAGTTGTTTTAGTTTGCGTTTGCTGGTAATGGCATAAGAGACATTCCGGCGGGCAAATTCGTATTGATGAGAGGGAAAAATGCCCAGTTGTGCTATGCACCAATCGTACAATTCACGGTGTGGCGCAAATTCCAGCGTACAAATAGAATGGGTAATATTTTCAATGCTATCGCTTTGTCCGTGCGCCCAATCATACATCGGGTAAATACACCAGGCATTGCCTGTACGGTGGTGATGCGCATGTTTGATACGATAGAGTAGGGGGTCGCGCATAATCATATTGGGCGAGGCCATATCAATCTTGGCGCGGAGGGTGCAATGCCCGTCAGGAAAATCTCCAGCCCTCATTTTTTCAAACAAAGCCAGGTTTTCCTCCGGGGTGGTATCCCGGTAAGGACTGTTTTTGCCTGGCTCGGTAGGAGTGCCTTTCAGCGCGGCCATTTCTTCCGAAGTAGAAAAATCAACGTAAGCTTTTCCTTTCTGAATCAGCACTTTAGCCCATTCGTAAAGTTGATCAAAGTAATCGGAGGCATACACGATTTTGGCCGGTTCAAAGCCGAGCCAACGCACGTCTTCAAGGATGCTGTCTACAAACTCGGTCTCCTCCGTGGTAGGATTGGTGTCGTCGAAACGGAGGTTTGTTGCGCCTCCGTATTTTAACCCCAGCCCGAAATTGAGACAAATGGAGGTAGCGTGACCAACATGCAGATAGCCGTTCGGTTCGGGTGGGAAGCGAGTTAAAATGGTCTTGTACTTGCCCGAAGCGAGGTCGGCCTCGATGATTTCTTCGAGGAAATTGAGGGATTCGGAGGGCGTTTTTTCTGTGCTCATATTCAAATTCAGGCAAAAGAAGCGCAAAGAAAGGGAGTTTTGGGCAAACAGGTCTATGTTGAAAACTTCCTCCCCTTTATTTCTTTCCCAATCCCTATTTTCGCCCACTTTTTGCATCCCGGAACTCCGTTTCGGCTACCTAACCTGCTCCCGGAACAGCGTTCCGGGGTACTGATATGCGGCTCAAATCATTAGAAATCAAGGGATTCAAGTCCTTCGCCAACGAAACCGTGCTCCACTTCAACGCCGACGTGACGGGTGTGGTAGGCCCCAATGGCTCGGGTAAAAGCAATGTGGTGGACGCCATCCGATGGGTGCTGGGCGAACAAAAAAGCAGCCAATTGCGATTGGACAAGATGTCCTCAATCCTTTTCAACGGCACTAAAAAGCGCAAGGAAGGTCAAATGGCGCAGGTGACACTGACTTTTGACAATACCAAAAACGTACTGCCAACCGACTACACCACGGTCGCTATCAGTCGCATATTGTACCGCAGCGGCGAGAGCGAATACCGCCTCAATGGAGTTTCTTGCAGATTAAAAGACATCACCTCACTTTTTCTTGATACCGGCATCGGGCCCGACAGTTACGCCATCATCGCGCTCAACATGGTGGAAGACATGCTTTCCGACCGTGAACAAGCCCGGAGAAAAATGTTCGAGCAGGCCGCCGGGGTGAGTAAATACAAGGCCCGAAAACTGGAGACCAAGCAAAAGTTAGAGGCTACCGCAGCCGATCTGGATAGGGTAGAGGATCTCCTGTTTGAAATCACGGACCAGCTAAAAAAACTCGAAAAACAGGCCGAACGCGCCCAAAAATATTACGAACTAAAAGCCGAATACAAAACCATCAGTGTCGAATTGGCGGTCAATAACCTCGCCAAGCACAAAAAAACATACAAAGAGCTCGAAGGTCAAATCACCCGCGAGGAAGACAATTACCGCAGCACAGAGGCCATGACCCGTCTGCTAGAGGCAGACACGGAGGCCAAACGGAAGAGCCACACGGACAAAGAAACCAGCCTCAGCGAACAACAGCAGCATGTCAACCAACTAACGGGCCGTATTCGCGGCAAGGAAAACGAGAAAGCCATGCTGGAGCAAAAACGCTCCTTTGTCAACAATGACCTTCAAAGGCTCAACGACCAGATCGCCAACAGCGGCAATACCCTCCGTTCCTTGGATACAGAAATAGAAGGCTACCAGACCGATCTCAACTACGAGCGAAATCTCGAAGGGGAATTTGAAGTCGCCCTTGCAGAAGCCCAAAAAGGCCTAGAGAAAGTCCGCTCCGACCATAACCTGATGAAGGGGAATCTGGACGTGTTTGTGAAAGAACAACAGGGGCTGGAGCGTGAGATCGTAGAATTGGAGAAAACAAAAGCCATTCAGGCCAACCAAATCGAAAACCTGCGCCGCGATGTGGAACGCACCCTTGGTGACATCGCCACAAGACGTGAGGAGATGAAAATGCTGGAGAAAAATCTGGCAGAACAAACCAAAACCGAATCCGCCCAAGCCAAAAAAATAGCCGATCTCGACGCAGCAGAAACCAAACGCAAGGTAGATTTGGCCACTGGTGAGCAACAACAAGATGCGCTCTCTAAAAAACTCGCCGACCACAACCGCGGGCTTGATGCCCGTCGCAACGAGCACAAACTGACCAAGAGCATGGTCGAATCGCTTGAAGGCTTCCCGGAGAGTATCAAATTCTTGAGTCAGGATAAGGAATGGGCCAAACGGTGCCCTCTGCTTTCGGACATGCTTTATGTTCGGGAAGAGTACCGGATTGTGATTGAAAACTACCTGGAGAACTACCTCAACTACTATGTGGTGCCCAATGCCGAAGAAGCTATGAAAGCCATTGGCCTTTTGGGCCAAAGTCAAAAAGGCCGTGCGAACTTTTTCATGTTGGATGCTTTTCGCGACTATCAAGTCCCGCTGACACTCTTGTCAGGTGGTATCCGTGCAGTGGATGTGGTGGAAGTAGAAGCACAATACCGCCCCTTGATGGAGTTTTTGCTGGAGAATGTTGTAATTTCGGAGGAGAACCTTCCGAATTCATCTACGGGCTCCGATATGACGATTCTTTCCAAATCGGGCACTTTTGTAAAGCGGAAATTCTCCATGTCAGGCGGTTCGGTGGGGCTTTTTGAGGGCAAAAAAATTGGCCGTAAAAAAAATCTCGAAATACTGGATACGGAGATCAAGAAGTTAGAAGGCACAGAGAACCAACTCAATACACAACTCAGTACGCTGCGTACGCACATTTCCGCGCTGCGGAACGCCGACCAATCGGCCCTGCTTCAGCGGGAACGCGAAGTGCTCAACCGCCTCAGCCAGGACAAGGCGGGTAAACAGGCGAAATTGGATAATATTGCGGCGTTTGTGGCCAATTTTGATGCACAAGCCGGCGATGCCAATCAGCGCATCAAAAACCTGACGGAAAGCAATGCGTTGATTGAAACGGTATTGGCCAGTAAAACCGCCGCTGCCGAGGCCTTGCGCGAAAGGCTTAGCAGCGCTGATGGCTCTTTCCGGGATGTAGCAGAACAACTCAGCAATGCGAGTACTGCATACAACCAAAAAAATATCGAGTTCATCCGCCAACAAAGCAAGGTCAACACGTTCCGGCAGGAGCTCACTTTCCGCGAAAACCGCCGCAACGATTTGCGTCTAACACTCAGCACAGCACAGACCAATCTTGCCCGAAACAATGATGAGATTGGTCTGATTGAGGCTGATGTCCACCGTATTGCCTTGGAATTGACCACTGCCTACTCAGAGAAAAAAGAAAAGGAAGCAGCATTGAGTGGGGTAGAGCAGGCCTATTTTAAAGCACGCAATGAAATCCACGAACTCGAAAACAAGCAACGCGACAATTTCCGCAAGCAACAGGATTTACAGGTGCTGGTGAATCGCTTGAAGGAGAAATTCAACGACGTAAAATTTGAAATTACCGCCATAGGAGAACGTCTGCGGGCAGAATTTGGCATGGGCGTGAATGAGGTGATCAACCAGGAACCAAACCCTGATTATCAACACGATACGCTCGAACGAGATGTCAACAATCTCAAGCGCCGACTTGACAATTACGGCGAGATCAACCCCATGGCCATCGAGGCTTACAATGAAATAAAGGCTCGCTACGATACCATTGCCGGTCAGCGGGACGACATTAACGCGGCCAAGGAAAACCTCGCACAAACCATGAAAGAAATCGAAGAAACGGCCACGGCGCGCTTCCTCGAATCTTTTGCTCAGGTTCGGGAGAATTTTATCTCGGTATTCCGCACGCTCTTCACGGAAGACGATTCTGCCGATTTGCTGCTCAGCAACCCGGACCATCCCTTGGATTCAGATATCGTAATCATTGCCAAGCCCAAAGGCAAGCGCCCGCAGACCATCGCACAACTTTCTGGGGGAGAAAAAACGCTCACAGCCATTGCGCTGCTTTTCGCGCTTTACCTGCTCAAACCTGCTCCCTTCTGTATTTTCGATGAGGTAGATGCGCCGCTGGACGATGCCAACATTGAGAAATTCAACCGCATCATCCGGCAATTCTCCAAGGACTCCCAGTTCATCGTAGTGACCCACAACAAAGCGACCATGACGGCGGTGGACACTATTTACGGGGTGTATATGCCCGAGCCGGGGGTTTCGTCCGTCACGCCCGTGGATTTCAGGGCCTTGGGGCACGAGGCGATGGTGTTTGAGGCGGGGTAGA
>JBBQLD010000028.1:0-19555 GCA_038327555.1 Chitinophagales bacterium | reverse complement strand
TTTTCTTGTTTTTTGCTTTTTTCCCTTTCGGGGAAATATGCGGGCAAGAAATGATCGAACTAAAAAATCCAAGTTTTGAGTCACCCGACCCTGGAGCTGGTATTGTGCCTTCGGGATGGGTTAACCTCGGAGCCATAGATCAAACCCCACCCGATATTCAACCGGGTTTCTTTAATGTATCGATACCCGCACACGATGGCGAAAATTATTTGGGCCTGGTTGTCAGAGAAAACAACACTTGGGAAGGCGTAGGACAAAGACTTTCCGGCTTTTTACATAAAGATTCGACCTATTCATTCAGCCTTTGGTTGACAAGATCGAATTCATACCAATCAGCCGTTCAGGGCGGGTCCGAAATTAGGAACTTCAATAATCCCACGATTTTGAAAATCTGGGGCTATAACACGAAAACAGCTCAGGAAGAACTCCTTGCCGAAAGTCAACCGGTAGGCCATTCCAAATGGGTGCGTTATGATTTCGTACTGAAGCCGACTTTGACTGATTTTGACGAATTAGATCTTATGGCCTATTTCGCCCCGGGCTTTGAGCGAATGAATGGTAATTTACTAATTGATAATTGTTCCCAAATCGTGGAAACTGAAAAATAGTTAGCCCCTTAAAACCCCCACCATTACTAGAAATACCCCGCCAACCCGGGGCAGATAAAATCAACAATAGGAATGAAACTCACACTCAAAATCTGGCGGCAAGGTGGCCGATACAAAGGCGAATTTGTCAACTACGAACTCCCGGACGTGAATCCCGATATGTCGTTTCTCGAAATGCTCGATGTGCTGAACGAGCAACTTGTGGCACGCCGCGAAGAACCCGTAGCATTCGAACACGATTGCCGCGAAGGCATCTGCGGTACTTGCTCACTCGTCATTGACGGTCGTCCGCATGGCCCAATGAAAGGTACTACCACCTGCCAAGTACACATGCGGCACTACCATGATGGCGAAACCATAGTGATAGAGCCTTTCCGGGCACAGGCATTTCCGGTCATCAAAGACCTGGTGGTGGATCGTTCTTCATTTGATCGAATTATCCAATCGGGTGGTTATGTTAGTGTAAATACGGGCCAGGCACAGGATGCCAATTCAATCCCCATTGAAAAAGAGCAGGCTGGTCATTCATTTGATGCCGCCGCTTGCATCGGTTGTGGTGCTTGTGTGGCAGCTTGCCCTAATGCTTCTGCAATGCTGTTCACCGCTGCAAAAATCAGTCACCTAGCTTTGCTTCCACAAGGTCAAGTGGAGCGGCAAAGGCGTGTATTGAGTATGGTGGCGCAAATGGACAAAGAAGGTTTTGGCAAATGTTCCAACGTTCAGGCTTGCGAAGCAGAATGCCCAAAGGAAATTTCGGTCGCAAATATTGCTCGCATGAACCGCGAGTTTGTATCTGCTACCTTTGCGTCAGAGAAGGAAGTGGCCTAATTTAAACCCGTAAGTTTCTGCTTAAAATATCCATAGCAGAGGAGAAAATGCTCAGATATTAGATTCCAAAAGAATCTTATCTGGTAACTTCCCCTCTGCTTTTTTTTACCTATAAACTAAAATTGTCTTATCCATGAAAAAAACATTACTCTTCCTTGCTTTTTCGGCATTTATTGCATGGCTGCCGGCCCAAAACCCTGGCTGCGACGGCTCGCGATACCTCAATAATGTGTTCCCAACCGTCAAAAAAACGACTGTTGTTTACGCGCCTACAGTAAGCCATACAGGCCAAAACATCAACCTTTCCATGGACATCTATGAGCCTCAAGGAGACAATCTTTCTGCGCGGCCAGTAGTCATATTCGCACACGGAGGCAGTTTCATGTTTGGAGACAGAACTATGATGAAGCGCTGGTGCGAACTGCTTGCCAAAAAGGGATATGTCGCGGCTTCCATTCAATATCGCCTTTTCCCTTGGCTCGAATTAGGTTTTCCTGATTCCATCGGCATCTTTGACACCGCCGTAAAAGCAGTAGGCGACATGAAGGCTGCTGTCCGCTATTTTCGTGAAGACGCCGCCACCGCCAACCTGTTTCGTGCTGATGCAAACAACATTTTTATTGGGGGCTATTCAGCTGGTGCAGTTGCAGCCTTACACGCAGGCTACCTGGACGCATCAGATCAAATCCCAACATTCCTGCAAACCCTTTTGACCGCAAACGGCGGCCTCGAAGGCATCAGCGGCACAGCTTCAAACAAAACTTATCCCTCACAATCCAAAGCTGTCGTAAATATGTCGGGAGGGCTTTACCGCAGTTATTGGGTAGACGACATCGAATCTCCACTGGTAAGTATCCATGGTACTGCTGATGCAACGGTGCCCTACACGAGCGGTCTGGCCGCCAATATTGCCTATCTTGAAGGGAGCAGTTTAGTTCATGCCCAGGCAGAAGCGGTCGGGCTATGGAATAACCTGCTCACGGTACCCGGTGCTGGCCATACCAACTTATACGATCAAGCACAGTGGCAACCCTATATTGATACTTTTTGGGTAAATACTACTACAATGCTTGAATCACTTTCCTGTGCAACGGTTGGAATTGATGCACCCATTTCGGCATTTGAATCTTGGGGCTTATTTCCAAATCCAACTACATCGGAAGGTTTTACCATCTTGCTTCCTGAATCTGGTATCACCGCTGACCTCGTAGTTTTCGATATTTTGGGCAAAGCGGTTTTCCAACAGCAGAACATTACAAATCAACAGTTTATTCACCTCAACAATCTTCCAAAAGGAATCTATGCTGCACAAATTTTGCAGCCAGGCAAACGGTTTGAGTTGAAGCAATTGGTTATTAAATAACTTCCTTGTGAAGGCGCACAAAAAAAATGGGTTTCGATGCGATGCATCGAAACCCATTTTACTAAGTGACAATCTTTTGTAAGCATTAGTACTGCCAGAGATCATGCTCCCAGTTGAAAATCTCATTCTTGATTTTCTCTGATTCCATGAGCAAATCTACCCCTTGCAGGTATTCATCAATTTTACGGTCATACACGTTTGATTCCTTGTAGATGTATGAAGCGAAAAGGCGTTTTTCGAATACGTCATCCCAAGTGATCTGAGCACTGGTATTGCCCCCAAGAGCGAAATAGTTGTGTCTAGCAAACATTTCGCGTGCATGTGGATAATAAACCCAGAACATAGGCTTCTCAAAGCGGAAGTTACCTTCGTTGTCCCGTACGTCGATCATCGGTGCGATACCAAGTATACGAACACGTAGCATAGAAGCTTGCTTATCGAAGAACCACACCTCTTTAAGACGGAAACGTTTAACGTCTTCCCAATTGATGTCGTTGCGTACGATTTGTACCTTTTCTTCGTAAGTCTCCGGGTCAAATGTCACCACGGTGTCGGCTTTCGAAAGCATCGAAAGTACGTCGTCCGTGCTGAGGCGTTTTTTGAATTTTGCGCCATCTTCGTCGGTGCTATACACAGGCAAATCACCTTTAGTAGCTGCATCCGAGAGAATTTTGAAGAAAGGATCTTCTGGATAGGCGAACGGGAGATTCATTTTCTCACGGACGTCAATAATACGCCAGATTCTTTTTTCCCAAAAAACGTCACTTTCGCGTAGGAGCGGGTATTTCAAAATTTTGCGCTCGCCTACGATTTCTTTTCTGACCACTTCGTCGATAGGTGCATCTGCTGGGTCTTCCACCAACGGTGCTTCCTCTTCCGTGCCTGTGGCTGGAGTGGTTTCGATTTCTTCAGGATCCTGTGCCAACAGCATCGTCGACCCGCCAAGCAGGAGGAAGAAGCAAAGGCAAGTCAGTTTCATAAATATTTGCATGACTCGCAGTGGGTTTTGATTAGCATTAAACATAGTACATTCAGAATAGTGTTTCAAAGGGGTTTGGGAGACCTTAAAAGATGAGCAAGGTTCGTTACCAAACCTTGCTCATCCAAATTTATTGCAACATTTAACGAATTTTGAACGCAAGTCCACCTAAGTTACGCGCAGCGGCGTCTCCAGGGCACTTACATTTGATGTCGTCAAAGAAATAAGCATCGCCTGGTTTGGCTTTGCTGATCATATCTTGTACATCGCCGTTCCAGCGCGCACCAGAATTCTGTTTAGAAATTGGATCCTGACGTTTTGGCAAATAAGTTGCTTCAAAGCCAGCAATATCGCATTTCGCATCAAAGTCAAAGCTTTCGAGTACAGCAGCGATACCACCTTGTGCCCGGAATTCACCGTTAGCCATCTGCTTGCTACGGTGCTTTGCACCAAGCAGTGGGGTTGGATCGGGAATACGTTTTACACGGTAGGTGAATCGTTGAGAAACACCAGGTGCAGAAACGGTCAAAATCGATTCCCCAGGTGTAGAAGCCGTAATCATGAAGTGACCGCCACCTTTATTGGCAACATTAACACCAGAAGCAGTCACCTTTACATCGTTTGAAGAAACCCCTGCTGCCGAAACAGAGATTGGATTTTCCACACCGATGTAAAACACGTTCATTTTGTCCAACTGAACAGCAATAGAACGTTGACCTACTTCATAAGAGAACTCTTTGGTAACAGTTTCAATGACTCCAGTAGTTGGGTTCTTAAGATTGATAGACACCTTATACTTCTGTTCGCCTACATTACTAGGCTTAGTTTTATAAGTGCCAATTCCATCTTTAAGGGAAACATTGCTTCCATTTACATTTATACTAACGTTGTCAGTCTTCGAGCTAAATGCACTCAAGAAAACTTCCGCTTCGAACTCTTCACCAAGTATAACATAGTTTTTCTTAGGATTTACTCCCGGGATAAACTTGTCAAACTTGAAGTCTGTTCCTGCCACTTTTGTAGCGCAGTAATTCAATACTGCTGTAGAGGAGTTCTTCGCATCGCTCTGGATTTTGCCCAATAATGGGAATACTGCCGCAACCGGCATTTGTTTAAATTTGTATTCCGACCAGTTTTTGGCAGTGATACCGGCAGGTAGTGTTTCCACATCCAAAGGCAAAGAACCTACAGTCGTAGCATCACCGTCTACAAGTTCACTCAATTGTGTGCGCAGTTCTTTGATTTTGCCTTCAATTTCTTTACCCAAGCCATCGTTTACAAACATCTTGGTTGTGATGTCTTTGTTGCGAATGTCTCTAGGTTGACCTGGCACTTTAGGGTTTGGGCCACCTGCCTTTGCAAAAAGGTTGTCGCGTATGCCCTGCATGTAGGTCACAAAATCATTGACAATTTGATTCGCTTTTATAGCCCTTGCCTTGTAATCCTCAGCCACAGGACTAGGATAATCTTTTGCTGCTTTTTCGATGGCAGCAGTAAGCGAAACGTTGTTTTTTTCAACAATGTCACGGCTATCTTTCATGCCTTTGTCCAATGAGAAAAAAGCATTCATTACCTCGGCTGACACGTTAAGTGCCAGCAGCGCGGTTAACACCAGATACATCAAGTTGATCATCAGTTGCCGCGGCTCCTTTGGTATTGACATAAGTCTTTAAGTTTTTAGTTGTGAAACTGAAAGGTTAGTTACCAAATGCTTGGTCTTACTGACGACCGATGTTAGACATCGCAGAAAGCATATTACCATACACGGTGTTAAGTGAACCGAGATTTTTGTTGAGCGCTCCAAGTTGATCTTTGTACGCTTTCACATCTTCGGCAGACTTAGCCATGTCAGACATCGCTTCGTTCATTTTTGTGTAGAAATTGCTCATGGTTTTGATCTGGTCTGAAGTGCCAGAGAAGTCAACCTCTTGCAAGGCTTTCAACGCGCCCATACTTTTCGACATAGATTGCATTTCGGTGAGCATGCCACCCAACTGACGCTCAATTACGTCACCATGAAGTGGAGTACCCATATCGGCAGCAGGGCCAGCGGATAGGGGTTGTAGGCGTGCATCATAGTCATCAAGACCTGGATACAACTTCTGCCAGTAGTAATCTGGCTCTGGTGGGATGATACCCAGCATTAAGAAAATAACTACCTCGATACTCATGCCAAGGATCAGCATTTCGGAAGCGCCCTCCCATGATTCGAGTTTGAAAAGTGCACCTGCAAGCACGAATGCAGCACCGACACCAATTGCGAGATTTTTGAAGTACTTGAACGTCTTCGATTTAACGAAACTACTCATTTTTTCTTGAATGTTTAGCAGTTACTGAATGATTTTTGACTTGACTGTTTCAAAGGGTTTTTAAGGGCGGGCAAAAGTAAAAATCAAAAAACAACTTTATGGATGAAAATGCAACGCAAATTGAAGGCTGGCCTCCACATTTGTCTGCCATTGACAAACCAACGAAGTTGCTTATAGATTTTTCTGCCGAATTTTTGGAATGAATTGCCATTACGCAACCACGTAAAACGAGGATTCAAAAAGAAAAGAGCAAAACGCAAGAACTGTTTTTTAAGTATACGTTAACAGAATTTTCTTGCATTTTGCTCTTCTCAACCTCTTGATTTAGAAGTCATTAATAGAACGACCGAGGAAAGTAAGTACACAACGGAAACCGATGTAGCACTTGGTCGTATCTTGATATTCGTAGGTACGGTTTGGTGTTTGGAGGAAGTAGGCCACGTCTTTCCAAGAGCCGCCCCGAATTACTTTTCGTTTGGCCGTTTTTGGATCGTCGTCTTTTGCGTCGTAGCGAACGTCAGGGTTCAAGTCGTGAATGAAGGAATAAGAATTCTCGAAATATGCAGATTCTGTCCATTCGGCCACGTTACCAGACATACAATAAAGGCCGTAATCATTCGGATAGTACCCGTCAGCTTTTACCGTGTAGAGGCCACCGTCTTCTGGGTATACTCCACGTCCTGGCTTAAAGTTTGCCAAAAGGCAGCCTTTTGCGTTGCGGGTGTAGTATGCGCCCCAAGGATATGGTGCTTCTGCACGACCACCGCGAGCAGCGTATTCCCACTCATGTTCTGTAGGAAGACGGAAATCTTCAGAAACTTCTTCTGTTTCTGCGGCCATGTTCCAGATTTTGGTACGCCAGTAGCAGAAAGCTTTTGCCATTTTCCAGTTTATGCCAACTACAGGATAGTCGTCAAAAGCTGGGTGCCAAAAGTAGTTACGCGACATCGGCTCATTGTATGAGTACGAGAAATCGCGAATCCAAGTAAGTGTGTCAGGATAAATTTTAACCGACTCCCGGCGGATAAAGCTGGTACGGTTGACTTCTTTGTCTTTAGGCGCATGTGCTGCACCTTGCCAGTCATACCACTGAAACTCAAAAACGAGCTTGTTGACATCAAACTCTTTGCGGCCAGCAAAGCGTTCGTTGCCTTGATAGAAGAGGTCTTCGAGGGCACCCTCTCCACCTTCTTCTCCATCGGTTTTCCAGTCGATGTCTACGCGAGCCTCCCAATCGAGACTTGGCTGCGGTGGAGACTGGTCGTTCTCGGACTCTTCCAAAACAAGGTCAAGTTTTCGAAGGGCGAGGGAGTCTACTACCCAGTCAACAAATTGGCGGTATTCGTTGTTGGTGATCTCCGTATCGTCCATGAAGAAACCCTGGATCGAAATCGTTTTGGGTTGAGAAACCAGCGATCTGCTGATGTCTTCATCGCCAGAACCGATGGTAAGTGAACCGGAGGGGACGTAAACCATACCGTATGGGTTAATCCCTTTCCATTTTGGACGGTTGGTCACACCGACGAGTTGACCACCTTCACTGCGGCCGCATGAAGCGGCTAGTGCTGCTAGGAATAGCAGCAGAAGAAATGAATGCTGTAGTTTTTTCATGTTAGACACCCGTGTTTTCCTACTTAATATGTTCGGTTTGGAAAAGTGATCGTAAAGGTAGCAAGAGGATTGATTTATTTACGAAAACTTTTCTGAATAAAATTTGGTTGGCTGATAAGGCCGCAAACAAAATGAAGACGATGACAAACGTCGTTTTAACTTTTGATTGTATCGGAACACAATTTTTTTTGAGATAACTCGACGAAGGCCCAAATGTCGGCTTTTTGTCAAATTCCATGCCACTGTTTTTCATTTTTTTTAAAAAAAACGTGGATTATATACAATAGGCGGCATTTTCCCTATTCCGATCGGCTTGTTTAGACTATAACGCAATAAAAGTTCGTGACTCCCTCTATGTGCGGCACTGAGTGATGATCGCGGAATATCGAATGCATAAGCTAGGGTAGTTTTCTCATTTAATTTGAATCCGACGAACAAAATGGCGGCATCTTGAGCCGATTTCCCGAACCCTCTAAGCGAAACGCCGGCAAATGTATTTTCACGCCATCGTCCCATAGCCGAAATCTCTATTTGTGTCTCCGTTAAGTCACTTTTAACTAAAACAGAGGGTTTCAAACTCAGGTTTTCTCCTAATGAAAGTGTGTTGGCTGCATAAAGCAGGAAGTGCTGCACTGGTTTCAATCCAAACCCGCCATTCCCTTTTTCTTTCAATTGTGTGGCAAAAACGGGCAGAGCCGATACCCCAGCTTCCCATTTCTTAGATTGAAAGAATACTCCGGCTTCAAAGACTGGTGCTCCAGTTTGGACTCTCCCAACAGGTAACACCGTTTCATTGTGTGAAAAATTAGGTTCAGCATAGGTTCCTTCCGGCGCACGAAGTTTTGTGCCATCGAGGCTATACTGTAGCCAGCCTGCACTAAGCCCAACAGATACCAACGCATTGCGAGTCAATTCCATCTGATAGCTGTAGCTAAGTATTGCCTGGGTGGTATTGTGCGCACCAATCACATCATTTTCTACTTTAAGCCCTACCCCGCTACTAATGGCATAAATCGGCAAATGGGCATTAACGTGCTGTGTTGCTGGTGCTCCGAGCAGCCCTGACCACTGCTGGCGGTAAACTCCCGTAGCAACAAGCGTGTTTTCCAAACCTGAATAGGCAGGGTTTAACGCATAAGGGTTTAGCGCGTAAAGACTATATTGTGGGACTTGTTGGGCCGAAATCCAACCTAAGCTGCACATATATATAATTAAGGTGTAGTAGTTTTTCATGTTCCGGACAGTTGGTGATGTTAATGCACTGGTTGAACAGACTTGCTCCAAAGAGATGGTGAAAGTAAGGCCTAGTCAGGACTTTACCAAAATCCAAAAATCTTCCATGGTCAATACTGGCTTTTGGCAAGCAAAATCACGACACACGTATATAAGTGCATCCTCTGCTCCAGGTTTACCGGCCAAAAGTGGTTGTGAATCATCGGGTAAGTGGCTCGCAACAATTACTTTATTGGGCAAAAATCCTCGCTGTATTTCAAGGGCCTTTTCATAGGCATTTCTCCCTACAATGGCGATTTCCTGAATTGGGTAGACTTCGTTTAACATAGCTGAAGCCCAACGCTCAAATGATAGTGGATATTTTTCCAGCGTTTCACGTATCGTTAAGAGCATGGAGGAGGCAGTTTCACGCCATTCCGGCCGATCGAGCATGATACCGAGACGTTGGAGGTTATGTACCATGGTGCTATTACCTGAGGGGGTCGCATTGTCGTACAGGTCTTTTTTTCTGAAAAGAATATCCGACTGATTGATATCCGTATAAAAAAACAGGCCTGTCTCAGGGTCATGAAAATGTGCTAATACATAGTCTGTGCATTTACCAGCAAGTTGCAGGTACTCCGAGTCAAATGTGATCTGGTACACTTCTATGAATGCAGCAATGAGGTAGGCATAGTCGTCCAGAAAGGCAAAAGGCTGAGACTTGCTGTGTCTCCAAGCTTGGCCATTTATATCTGGATTTGCGTGTTTAGGATCTGACGACTCGTTTTGCACCTGAAAATTCTTTTGTAGAAATTTGAGGTTTCGAACCGCAGCCTCTCGGTATTCTATATGGCCAAGGGCCGTGAATGCTGAAGCGTATGCTGAAACCATAAGCGCATTCCAACCCAGCAAGATTTTGTCATCTAAGCTTGGCCAAATTCGTTTCGAGCGAGCGGCAAGCAGTTTTTCAGCACTGGAATTTAGGCGTTTTTGGAGTTCTTCTACGGTTATATTGTGATTTGCGGCAAATGCCTCAAACCCGTACTCCCGCCAGAGTATGTTTTTCTCTTCCCAGTTTCCAGCTTCCGTAACACCATAAAATTCACAAAAAAGGCTGGCTTCCTGTCCAAGATTCTTTTCGATTTCTGCTTTTTCCCACACAAAAAACTTCCCCTCAACCCCCTCTGAATCAGCATCTTGTGCAGCGTAAAATCCGCCCTCAGCATTCGTCATCTCACGAGCAACGTAGGCCAGGGTTTGTTGGACTACCATGGACCACTGTGTATTGTTTGATGTTCCAGCGGCTACCACTTTATGCGCTTCGGAAAGCACCCCAACCAGCAGTGCATTATCGTAGAGCATTTTCTCAAAGTGGGGTATGAGCCATTCCCGATCCGTGGCGTAGCGGGCGAATCCCCCTCCAATTTGGTCGTAAATTCCGCCGCGCGACATTTTTTCGAGCGAAAACAGCGCATGTTCAAGTGCTTCCGGATTCCTTGAAAAGTAGTGCCAATTCAGTAACCACTGTAAAGCCATCGTTGATGGGAATTTAGGCGCGTTTTCAAATCCGCCTGCTGAATGGTCGAACTGTGTTCGAATTTTAGTAAAGATGGCTTGGGCATCCTTAGGCGCGTAATTTTTGAGGCTTGTGTTTTCGAGTGCTTGGGTATTAATGAAGATACCGTCGTTGCGCTGGATATTAGCGAGTAGGCGATTGGCCTGGTCTATGGCAGTATCCTGTTTCGTTTCCCAAATATTGGCGAGATGTTGCAACAATTGCATCCAACCTGGCCGATTATGTGCAGAACGTGGCGGAAAATAGGTGCCTGCGTAAAACGGCTTGGCATCTGGGGTGAGAAAACAATTGAGTGGCCATCCGCCGGCTCCGGTGAGCAATTGGCAAGCTTCCATATAAATTGCATCTACATCCGGGCGTTCCTCGCGGTCTACTTTGATGTTGATGAAATGTTCATTCATGTATGCTGCAACTGCCTCATTTTCAAACGACTCACGCTCCATCACATGGCACCAGTGGCAGGTGCTGTATCCAATGCTGACTAGAATTGGTTTCTGTTCGGCTAGTGCACGCTCGAAGGCTTCCGGCTTCCAGGCATACCAATGTACTGGATTGTGGGCGTGCTGAAGAAGGTAGGGAGAAGACTCGTGTTGGAGGTGGTTCATTTTTTAAATAAGAAAACAGGAGAATTTAGAATTGATTATTTACCCATTCCTAAATCACCGCGTGTCCTATAGAATCTGGCAAATCAGGAATTTGATCCGCAATTTTTTCTCGCTCACTAATGACTTCCACCAGACGGCGTGTGGTACGGCGGCGGATTTGGCGCTCGAGTTCTTTGTTGGGGTCTTTTAAAATGTATTGAAATTTCATCGAAACGAGATCCTTTTTAATCTCTGCTACGCGGAGGTAGTGACTTTCTGGTTTAATTAAATCTTGAAATGGGCTTAGGGTTTCGATGAGAATACGCTCAAGTTCTTCTACGTTTTTCAGGTGTTTTAGGTCTATTTCAAACTCGATACTGGTACGTTTCACCTCTCGCTTGGTATAGTTGATCACTTCTGAAACGAGCAACAAAGCGTTTGGGATGTAGATCATATCATCATCATCATTGAGTAAATGGATGTTTTGCAGCGTAATATCTGTGATTTTCCCTCGGTGCAGCCCAATACGTACATTGTCCCCGATACTGAGTTGGCCCGAAAAAGTGACAATCATCCCGCTGATCATGTTCGAGATGTAGTCTTTGGTCAGGATGGCAACACCCGCAAAAACAATGGATAATGAGGTAAATAACTGCCTAACATCTATTCGAAACAGCGACAATAGCCCCACGACCAAGCCCATCACCAAAAGCAAAATATAAATTTGGCCTACTCCAATTATAAAATTGTCATCGCGGGTGATTTTGTGGCGACGGCGATACCAGCGGGTAGCGCCGAACTGCACAAAATCCAAAAACATAAGGAAAATGGCGATACTTGCGAGCGTATTTACATAGTAGTCCAGGGGTTCGCGGTACTTCGACCAACTGTAGAAATGCGACACATCCCATTCGCCAAGCCGAACAAGAATGAGCACCGTAAAAATGGCGATTTTAAGAAGAAGGATGAGGTATTTCATGGCAGATTACTGGACATTTTGACCCTGGAGGTTAGACATGACTAAGCTACTACATGAATTCCAAGTTTTCACAACCCACGTCCAATTTCTACATTCAAAATGCCCAGCAGTCTAAATCATGGACTTTAGACCTTGAACTATGAGTTTAAAATGTTGTACGATTGAACGAAAAGAGAACGCCGCTTTGCGCTTAAACCATACACTCAATACCATAAACAAGGATAAAACTTCCCGAA
Source organism: Chitinophagales bacterium (assembly GCA_038327555.1). Lineage (GTDB taxonomy): Bacteria > Bacteroidota > Bacteroidia > Chitinophagales > Saprospiraceae > M3007. The sequence goes on along the minus strand of JBBQLD010000028.1, from coordinate 7,267 downwards.
AGTTTAGAACTTTCGGGAAGTTAGCCCCCACCAACCTAAATCTCTATTTTCTACATCGCAGAATCCACGGTTTGAAGCGGAAGACTCCAGGCTTCTGCCACTCCTTTATACACTACTTTTCCCGCCACGATATTGAGGCCGAGTTTCAATTCGGCATTGTCAGCGCAAGCTTTTTTCCAGCCTTTTTCGGCAAGTTGGAGTGCGTATGGCAGGGTCGCGTTCGTTAGTGCAAGCGTGGAAGTGAAAGGCACCGCACCTGGCATATTTGCGACACAATAGTGCACCACATCGTCAATAATATAGGTAGGATCAGCATGGGTGGTTGGGCGTGTCGTCTCAATGCAACCGCCTTGGTCTACGGCTACGTCCACAACCACCGTACCCGGGCGCATGAGTTTGAGCATGTCGCGGGTGATGAGGTTAGGCGCTTTTGCACCTGGGAGCAGCACCGCACCAATGATTAAGTCGTGCGTCTGAATGAGCTGACGAATGTTGTATTCGTTCGAGTATTGGGTGACCACATTGGCCGGCATGACATCGCTGAGATAGCGCAGGCGCGTGAGGTTTACATCCAGGATTGTGACCATTGCACCAAGGCCAGCAGCCATTTTAGCGGCCTGGGTCCCTACAATACCACCACCCAGAACCAGTACTTTGCCCGGCGGAACACCCGGCACGCCACCCAGTAAAACACCCCGACCGCCAGCAGGTTTTTCCAGATATTTTGCGCCTTCCTGAATGGCCATCCGGCCTGCGACTTCAGACATTGGAATGAGCAATGGCAACTGGCGATCTTTTGTTTCCACCGTTTCATAGGCAAGGCAAATTGACTTTCGCTCAATCATCGCTTTCGTCAATTCTTCACTTGATGCAAAGTGAAAATAAGTGAATATCAGTTGATTAGCACCGCAACGCGCGTACTCTTCAGCAATTGGCTCCTTCACTTTCATAATCATCTCAGCCTTTGCCCAAACCTCATCGGCAGTAGCAAGGATCTGTGCGCCGGCACCTACATAGTCCTTATCTTCAAAGCCGCTGCCAATGCCAGCGGTAGCTTGAATAAAGACTGCATGGCCGCGACGCGTAAACTCCAAAGCACCCGCCGGAGTGAGCGCTACACGGTTTTCATTACTTTTTATTTCTTTTGGTACACCGATTATCATGATGACTGATATTTGTGCCCTCCTTCGTCCTCGAGCCTCGGGACTATGGCGGGTGAAATGGTTAGAAAATTTAGTCAAAGTGATGCCCACCTTCGTCCCGAACGCTCGGTACTATGGTGGGAGAAGCGGCAAAGGTAGAAATCTCGTTTTTCGGGAAGGAAGAATTTTTGGACCTTCCTTGTTGGACGATGAACATTGAAAAACCACTTACCTTCGCGCACTTTTGATCAGGAGAGCAGCATTTTTTTACTCTTCCAGCTCAAAAAATCATGTTAAAACATCACGCCGAAGCGTGACAATACCAATTCAAACTATTGATTTTCAATGACTATTGAACAAAACAAAGTAGTTGTAGTCCACTACACCCTCAACGAAGGGACTCCAGAAGGACAGCTTGTAGAATCCACAACCGGGAGCGAACCACTCGCTTTTATCTACGGCGTGGGTATGATGATCCCTGCTTTTGAAGCAAATTTGGTAGGGTTAACCATTGGCGACACATTTGCTTTTGGCATTCCAGCCGCCGAAGCTTATGGGGTATACGATGAAACAGCTCTGGTTGAAGTGCCTAAACAAATCTTTGAGCATGAGGGTAAAATCCCGGATGGCCTCTTGGAAGTAGGCAATGTATTGCCTTTGCAAGATCAGGAGGGTAATCGTATGCAAGGCATGGTGGCGCATGTAGGATTAGAAAGTGTAAAACTTGACTTCAACCACCCAATGGCCGGGGTTGACCTCTTTTTCACCGGCCATGTAGAAAATGTTCGCGATGCTGAAGCTTCCGAACTAGAGCACGGTCATGTGCACGGAGCAGGCGGGCACCATCATTGACTAATACAAAACGGGATTGTGTCAAAAGGGTTTGGATTAAAAATAAACAACCTTCTGACACAATCCCGTTCCAAGCAGAAAAAAATGACGGAACACAACGAGCACGATCCGCCCAAGGCCAGCAATACGGTCGATATTTGGTCGCGCACAATCGTAGCACTACTGATCGGAGTACTCATCGGTGCAGTCGTTTCTTTAACCGGGCTGAATACTTTGGCAGATCATCTTTTGCCTTTAATCATCGGCTTTGTGGTCTTTGTGCTCTTTATGGCGAGCATTTCTTTTATGCTTGTGCAGAACAAAGAAAAAATTCTGCACAAGCTTTTTGGGGTAAGCGATACTGATCTTGGTGATGTGAAGGATAATGCCATGCATTTGTTCGTTAATTCATGGAAAAGGGAATTCCCAGCCGCTAAGGAGAATTTCAACGCTGTTTTTACTAAGGTCTTCGCCTGGTACGCTTGGATGAGTTTTCGAAGATGGATTTTGCTGGTATTTCAAATGCTTTTCGTCGGCTTTGGGGGTTTGCTCGGGACGATGCTGCTGTACAATCAGAACAAGCTCCTTACCCAACAAAACCTCCTGCTTCAAAATCAAACCTATCGCCTCGACCAACAAACCTACCTCCAGGAAGCCGGACGACGGAGCTCGCTTATTTTCCTGATGGGCAACCTTTTGGATGCTATGGATCGGGAGCTGAAGGAAGACGTCGGTCTCCCTGGCGTGCGGGATCTTTCCCCTCAAATTATTGGAAGGGTGGTGGCCTTGAGTAAAAGTCTCAGGCCTTATCGATACCTTGAAACGGATTCTCTGATCTCGCGTGAACTTAGCCCTGAACGAGGCCACCTCTTGATTAGCCTGGTAAATAGCCAAATTGACAATTCCTCCCTGCGTCGGATTTTTCAGTATTCCGATTTTTCTTCCGCAGATCTGAAAGATGCAGTGCTTTCGGGTGAATATCTCAGCGGCATTAATCTAAATCACGCCGATCTCAAAGGCGCAACGCTCGATGAAACTGACCTGAGCCGAGCAGATATGAGTGGTGCCGACCTTTCGGATGCAATACTGGCTCGCGCCAACTTAAAGGAGGCTCGATTCCGTCAGGCCATCTTGACCGACGCTTACCTTGAATCAGCGGATCTTACGCAGGCCAATTTATATGGCGCTAGCATGCAGAGCGCCAACCTCTCTGGGGCTAACCTCCGACAGGCGCATTTTACCAATGCCAACCTTGCTGAAGCAAATTTTTTTGGCGCAACGATACTCAGAACAGGATTTGACCAAGCAATTTTGGACAGTGCGATTGTGGGCGAATTTGATTGGATTGCCCGGCTACCTGCTATTGGACAAGACAGTGTGCGTGGGCTTAAATATCTGACGGATACTTACAAGGTGGATTCTGTACAGACGCAGCTTAGGATGCAGTATCTGCTGACTCGAAAGCGAAATTTTTGTCTAGATCAACTGATTCACCGCAAAAAAGAGCACTAGATAAATCCAAAGCCCATCAAGGAAATGCCAGTAAAGTGTGAGCAGCCGAAGACTAAGACGTTTTTCGGGATCTGAAAAATAGACCAATACCGTGACAGGATCTATCATATACTTTTTGGCCGCACGATAAAATTTAATCAAAAAAGGCAGCCCAGCTAAAACGTGCGCCAAGTGGACAAATGAAATAATATACAAAAAACCTGTGGTCGTGGAAGTCCCCAGATTGATATTATTTTGAAAAAGCCACCACCAGGCAACGCCTTGCATCAGGGTAAAAAAGACCGAAAGCCACAGGGTGTATTTGAGATTTCGCTGATAGCCAAGTGTGTCGTCAAAAATATAGCACCGTTTGGAACGAATCATGGTCCAACTGCTTGCCAGCAGAATTGCTGTATTGAAAACGAACAATATAGGCACCTGCACGGGCGGTACATCATTGGTGACCCGGATATAAACATAAGCAACTGTAAGGGCCAAAAACAGGAAGGCAAGGCCGAACAGCAGGATGAACAGCATCACGTTTTTGGGGTGGAACAGAAATTCGTTTTGCTTAGTCTGCATAATTTTAGAAAGTAATTAACCCAATCGCTGCTACGGCCATTACGATACCTGTCCAATTGAGCGGCGAAAGTTTTTCCCGAAACAGCGCAACCGCCCCAATGGTTGTAACTACAATGATTCCAACATTTACGATCGGGAATACAAAGGAGCCTTCCAAGCCACTGCTCAGTGCCAAAAGCATAAAAAGCATTGATCCATAGTTTGGAATGCCCAGTATGATGCCTGCTACTACGTTTTTCCATGAAAATTGAAGCCGCTTTTTGGTCCAGCCAATCAGCGCAAGTATCAGACCAAGCACCCCGGCCGTACCAAATATGGTGATGATAAATGTGGGGTCGCTCATGTCTGCAAACTTTTCGTTTTGAACACGCACGAGTAGCACTTCTAGCAAGCCTGCCAAAATCCAGGTGCCAATGGGTATCCAGCGCAAATTTTTGCCCCCCAGTACCCCGGAACTCTGTTCCGGGGGCATATTAGGAGCTCCGGAACGGAGTTCCGGGGTACGCGGCCAATTGACCAAAACAATCGAAGCCAAGGCAAATAAGAATCCCACAATTTTCATCCACCCTGCCGACTCATGGTAGGCCAAAATTGCGAAGGGCACCGTCAAAAGGATCGACATTTTTTGCATGATTTGGCCAATCGTCACCCCAAAATGCCGTACCGTGAGCTCTGCCATGTTGAATCCGCTGATGAAGATCAGGCCCAATACCAGCGCATACGGCATCCATGGTGTCCCAAAATCTTCTGCCTGTATCGGAAATTGTCCTAAATGAAGCCAGCCACAAATAAAGCAGGTGAAATAATTGAACACAATGGCCTGAAAACCATCCACGCCAAAACGGCTGAAAAGCTTGAAAATAAAGCCCAGCAATACCGAGCAAGCCACCGTAAGAAAAAGATAAAGCATTATTTCAGTAAAATTGACGGCGAAGGTAGTTGCTTTGGATGGAGGATAGTTGAGCGACACACGAGCTTTAGCTCCTGATGAATAAATAATTTTTTAAGCATATATGCAATAATAAATTTGGTTAAATTCTACATTTGTGCGGGCAGACACGAGTTTGCTTTAATCTCCACCTTAAGTTCTTTTACCCATTTTCTCATGATTCTAACTGCTACACCTTTGGTGTCAGTCATCGGGCTTGATATTCTCAACGCTTGATCTGACCTGCATGACGAGGGTGTCTCAGAACAGGAGGCACCCTCGTTCGCAAAGCGCAGCAGTAAGACATAGGTAATCCCAACCGTAGAAATGAGGCTATTTGGAGTTCATCTTTTGAAAAGGCAAAGGATGAATTTCAAACAGCCACTACCTTTGCCCACAAAAACCGTACTTGTCCACTCCCAACAACATTTTATTAAAGCTCGCTCGGCTGCGCGATCAGCCCGAAATCTTCTATTCCATTCAAGGAGAAGGCAAAAGCATGGGCATACCCTCCGTTTTCGTGCGGACTTCCCTTTGCAATCTGCACTGTATCTGGTGCGACACAGATTACACCTGGAACTGGCTTGGCACGAGATTTTCGCATGTAAATGATGTGATACCTGGCTATAAAAAATTTTCCAAGAAAGACTGGATTGCCGAATGTGAGGTCGCAGAGGTGGCCGAAACTGTAGCCGAATTCAATTGTAAAAATATCATTCTGACCGGTGGAGAGCCCATGTTGCAGCAACCTGCACTAGTGGCCCTAACGGAGTTATTGCGCAGCAAATCAAGTGATTACAACTTTGAGGTAGAGACAAACGGCACCCTGTCCCCTACCCTAGCCTTTGATGCGGCCATTAACCAGTACAACGTGTCGCCAAAACTAGAGAACAGTGCCAATCCACGCCGATTGCGCGAAAAACCTGCCGCGCTACACTTTTTTGCAACTTCTCCAAAAGCCAATTTTAAATTCGTTATCGCTGAAAAGAACGACTTGGAGGAAGTGCTAGGCATGATTAAAACGTATGCCATTTCCGCTGAAAAAATATGGCTTATGCCTGAAGGAACCTCTGCCAGTGCCCTTGCGCAACGCCGGAAATGGCTGGTAGAAATCTGTAAACACCATGGCTTTCGATATTCTGACCGTCTGCACGTGCAAATTTGGGGGGCGAAAAAGGGTGTTTAAGCACGCACAATTACCAGTAATCAGCAGAGATTTGTAGTTTTGCAACAAATCTTGACTAAAGAATCACTTTTACCTCCTTTAGCTAAAAGCTACCTTAGGCGTCACTTCATCAACCATACACTATGTCAGTTCAACTAGACCAAGCCAAACAAGCCGCAAAAAAAATAGGCCGCCGCATCCTGTGGATCATCCTTGGGGTGTTTCTTCTCGTGTGTGTTGGCTACTTTGCCTACAGCCAGCTCTCTTACTCTGATGGTTACCGCTCAGGCCAATTGGTAAAAATATCTCGACGCGGAGTAGTATTCAAAACCCACGAAGGCACGCTCAACCTATCCCCCAATGGTATGATGACTGCTTGGGAATTCTCGGTAAAAAACAGTAAAGTATCTTCAGAATTACAAGGATTTGAAGGCAAGGCGATTCGGGTTCACTATAAGCAACGCTATCAGGTTTTCTTTTGGCAAGGTGAGACAGAGTACATTGTGGATGGCGTGGAGCCAGTGCAATGACGGTTTAAGATGGGTCATGTTTAATCATTCCCGATATTTCCTAAATGCCCACCAGCCCCCAAGGCAGAAAACCAGTGCGGCTATCGCAGTGCATTGTACGCCCAATGGATTTTCTGAACTTTTGCCAAAAAGCAGGAGCGACGGGAAGATCAAATTTGCCAGTGATATACCCACCTTCATCATGAAAGCACTCACGCCATAAAACATTCCGGCCAATTGTTTTCCGCTCTCCTGCTCTTCTCGCTCCACCTCATCGCCGATGATTGCATTGGGTAAAATACCAAATACCGCCAAGGGGCCGGCTGCAGCAACGCCAAGCGCGTACAACAGCCATTCTTTGGGCAGCGGAATGTTTTTTACAAACGCCAAGAGTCCAAAAATAGCTCCAAATAGCAGGTAAGCGGCCAACATGGTGCGGCGTTTGCCCCATTTTTTTGCCAATAAATTCACCGGGAAGTAAAGCACAAAACTGCTAAGAAAACTTACGAGTGAAAAAGTAAATGCCGAGCTTTTATCCAAGCCAAACAATAGTGTAGTGTAAAAAACTGCCCCTAACTGGATAAAAGTAAGGGCCAGCCAATAGAGTACAAAGGAGGCT
>JBBQLD010000027.1:0-19730 GCA_038327555.1 Chitinophagales bacterium | reverse complement strand
GATGACGCTTCCACGCTCGATAAAACGCATGCCCAGAGTGCCGGTCATGGGCGCTTTGATACTCGTGTTGGCGATCTGTTTTTTCAGCCCTTTCTCTTTGGCTTCGGCGGTAAGGATACCGAGGTCAACGTCTTCTATCTTGTTTTTGGGCGCAGCTTCCCCTTCAATGAGGTTGGTGAGGCGTTCTTTGTCTTTGCGGAGTTTGGCGAGGTTGGCCTGTGTGGCTTCGAGTTCGATGCGCAGGAGTTCATCGTCCACTTTGGCGATGATTTCGCCTTCATTGAGCCATTCGCCTTTGTTTTTGTAGGTTTCCACCACGCGCCCAGCGGTTTCGGAAATGACGAACATTTCCTTAAAAGGCAGAAAAATACCATCTGCTTCCAGATGATTGGCGAGGGTTTCCAGCTTTGGGGCTACCACGTCTACGGGGACGAAAGCACGGGTCAATTTGGAAAGTTCAGCTTCTTGATCCAGTTGTTTTTTATTGGAAAAAAGTTTCCAGGCAGCAAATGCCACAAGGAGGAGGAGGAGGAGCCAGAGTAGGGAGCGATTTTTCAAAACAGAGAATTGAATGTGAGTATTGGGGGCGTTTTTACCCGCCGAAGCCTTGGCGTAGGAGGGTCGTCATTTCGTCATTGGGGTCATTTCGTCATTTTTACCCGCCGAAGCCTTGGCGTAGGAGGGTCGTCATTTTTACCCGCCGAAGCCTTTTTACCCGCCGAAGCTTCAGCATAGGAGGGGAGGCGTAGAAGGGTCGTGACTGGTTCATTGACTAAATATACCCATTGAAATACGGCAGAAAGATTTTGCAAGCGTGCAAAGGTAACAAAAGCCCAATCTCCAAAATCTCAGCTTCGTAGTGGACGCGCTTTACTTAAATTTGCGGCTAAATTTCAATATATCCCAATGACCCCCTGCTACGCCTCCCCTGCTATGCTGAAGCTTCGGCGGGTAAAAAGGCTTCGGCGGGTAAAAATGACAAAAAAAATGTCCACACTAATTAAAGCATCTCGCGTCGCTCACCTCACCGATGCGCGTTATTTTGCTGCCAAGGAGGTTGATTATCTTGGGTTTAACCTCGAAGAAGGCACCGAGGGTTACCTCGATCCGATGTACATGAAAGCTATCCGCGAGTGGGTGGCAGGCCCGAAAATTGTAGGAGAATTCAATCGCACACCCATCCGAGTGGTTCGTGAAGCTGCCAATTTTTATGGCTTGGATGTGGTGCAGGTTTCGGCTAAAAATCATGGGGCTCAACTGTCCGAATTGGAAGGACTGGAGGTTATGCTGGAAATAGAAATAGCGGAACAAGGGCTTACCTTTTCCATTGCTGAGCTTAAGGCGTTTGCTGCGCAGGTGGATATTTTTCTGTTTAATTTTTCTAGAACAAGTATTTCAAAATCAACATTTTATGCAGCACAGGATTTCTGGCGCGAAGTGTTTGGCTTGAGGCCGTCGTTGCTTCAAGCAGACCTCTATGCATCAGATTGGCCTGAAATTCTGGAAACACTCGGCCTCTCCGGCTTGAGTATTGTAGGTGGTGAAGAGGAACAAGTGGGCGTTAAATCTTATGACCAGATCGATGATGTTTTTGAATCTTTGGGGATCGAATAGGGATACCCATAACCTCCAATAACAAAAAAACACCTATGCTAAATATAATCACCTACAACGTCAACGGCATCCGATCCGCCATCTCCAAGGGACTTTGGGAATGGATGGCCGAAGAGAAGCCTGACATCATTTGTCTGCAAGAAATCAAGGCACGGCAAAGTGATGTTCCAATCTTAGAGCTTGAAGCTTTGGGTTACCATCACCACTGGTTTTCTGCCGAAAAAAAGGGCTACAGCGGGGTGGCCACTTTTTCCAAAAAAGCCCCCAGTCATGTGGCGCAAGGCTGCGGCATGCCGGGTTACGATGGAGAAGGCCGTATTCTTCGCACTGATTTTGGCGACTGGACCTTGCTCAATTGCTATTTCCCTTCCGGCACCACGGGCGATGTTCGTCAAGATTTTAAGCTAAAATTTCTAAGCTATTTTTCTGGTTGGGTAGAGGCATTGCGCAAGGAACGTCCAAAGCTCATTATCGTCGGCGATTACAATATTGCGCATGAGGAGATTGACATTCACGACCCAAAAGGCAACAAAAATAGTTCAGGCTTTTTGCCAGAGGAACGGGGCTGGATGACGAATTGGCTGGCAAGCGGCTTCACGGATGCCTTCCGATTTAAAAATCCCGAATTGAAAGAATACAGTTGGTGGAGTTTTCGGGCAGGATCACGCGGGAACAACAAGGGCTGGCGTATTGACTATCAAGCGGTAACTGATAATTTGAAAGATAAGATATCTTACGCCCGCCAATTAAACGATGTGGTGCATTCGGATCATTGCCCGGTTAAAATTTTGATTGATTTATAAAATAAATGTCCCGTAGTCTAAAATCAGTTACATCTATTCAATCCGTGTGCGAGTATTGTGTTGTGACCAAAACCTTGCCTCCATAAATTGGTTTGGGAATTTGTATTTGCATAAACTGGTTTCAAATTTAGTGGTTTTATCTTTTGCGTTTTTCACCCGTCCCTTACATGGCTGACACTCAAAAATTCAATTTCTCCCTCTTCCGCCAAGTGATGCGCATGGTAAAACCCTACATCCGGGTTTTCTGGCTCACCGTTGGGCTTACCCTTGTCCTGTCCCCGCTCGCTGTTTTGCGGCCCAAACTCATCGAAACGATGGTAGACAAATACATCCTCCCCGGCGATGTGAGCGGCCTGACCATGATGGCCTGCATTATTTTGGGGGTGTTGATTCTGGAAGTTATTCTGCGCTATTTTTTCCTTTACCACGCGGATTGGCTTGGTCAGGCAACTATCCGCGACCTGCGGATTAGAGTATTCAACCACATTACTTCGCTGAATCTCAAATACTTTGATAAAACACCTATCGGTCAGAGCAGCACCCGAACCATTAACGACATTGAAGCGATCAATACCATTTTTAGTGAGGGCAGCGTGACCATTTTGGCAGATTTGACTACGATCCTGGCGGTGCTGGTGGTGATGTTTTTTACTTCCTGGAAATTAACCTTGGTTGTGCTTTCGGTATTCCCGCTCCTCATTTGGGGGAGTTTCCAGTTCAAAGAAAGTGTGCGAAAGAGTTACGAAAACGTGCGCAATCACATCGCCACAATGAATTCGTTTTTGCAAGAACGTATCAGTGGAATGCGTATCGTGCAGATTTTCAACGCAGAAGGACGCGAGGGGGATAAATTCCGCCAAATCAATCGCGACTACACTTCTGCTAATCTGAAAGCCATTTTCGCCTACGCCATCTTTTTCCCGGTAGTCGATATCATATCGGCACTCTCGCTGGGTCTAATGGTCTGGTATGGCGCAGGCGAGGTACTCAGCGAAGAGATAACCATCGGGGTACTGATTGCTTTTCCACTGTACATTTCGATGCTATACCGCCCGATTAGAATGTTGGCTGACAAATTTAATACCCTTCAAATGGGCCTTATAGCCGCAGAACGGGTGTTTAAATTACTGGAAAATAACGACACGGTGCAGAATACGGGAACCCTTGCACCTGAAAAGTTGCGCGGCGAAGTAGCCTTTGACAAAGTCTGGTTTTCTTATTCTGAGAACCTCGAAACGGATGCCGTATTAAAAGACGTGTCGTTCAACATAAACCCTGGCGAAACGCTTGCCATTGTAGGCAGCACTGGCAGCGGTAAGACGACCATTATCAGCCTGCTCAACCGTTTTTACGAAATTCAGCAGGGGCAAATCCGCATTGACGGACGCGATATTCACGATTACGATGTGTATGCCGTGCGTCGAAATATCGCCGTGGTACTGCAGGATGTGTTCCTTTTTTCCGGCACGGTGTTGGAAAACATTACCCTGCGCGATCCGAATATTTCGGAAGCGCAAGTCATCGAAGCCGCCAAAATGATTGGGGCGCACAAGTTTATCAAAAAACTCCCCGGTGGGTATCAATATCAGGTCATGGAACGTGGGGCAACCCTTTCTATGGGGCAGCGGCAATTGATTTCGTTTGTTCGAGCCCTGGTTTTTAACCCTGAAATTTTGATTTTGGACGAAGCAACGTCTTCTATTGACCCTGAATCGGAGTCCATTATTCAACACGCAATCGAAAAACTGATTGCCCGTCGCACGAGTATCATCATTGCGCACCGGCTTAGCACAATTCGACGGGCCACCAATATTTTAGTGCTTGACAAAGGGCAGGTGCAGGAATTTGGTCCGCACGAAGCACTGGTGGAAATCGAAAACGGGAAGTACAAGGAATTGTATGAAAAGCAGTTTTCGGTGGCTGTGGCGGCTTGAACACGCTGAGTTTAACACTAAGTAACTAAGGATCACTAAGCGGCTGGAACACGCTGAGTTTAACACTAAGTAACTAAGGATCACTAAGCGGCTTCGAGCTTGGTATTTTCACTACACACAAGAATCATATTAATTTTGGGCAGGAACCCCTTAGTGTCTCTTAGTTCCTTAGTGTTTTAAAATGAAACATATCCTGTGGTATACAGCCTTCATAATCCTACTGTTTGTAGGCGACCGCATCGCTGGGTTATTCTTGCATTCCCAAGCCATGGATAGTCAGTTTAGGTACGCCAGACTCTATCGGAGGGATTCGGAAGCCGAAATTTTGCTGCTGGGGAATTCGCGCGGACTAACGTTTTATCAGCCCTATATCGAGGAAATCACCGGAGTACGCACCTGCAACCTAAGTTATAACGGACTTCCGATGGATGCCGCCAAATGCCTCACCCTTGACTTTTTGGACCTGAAAAACTTCATGCCCCTGATAGTGCCACAAAGGATGATCCTCGACATTACGATTTGTGATCGCGAAAATGACGAATTGCTTGCTGGCTTTCTTACCTATCAGCAGCGATCGAAAAATCTTGATACCCTGATTCACCACAAGTTACCCAAAGTTTGGTGGGGCGGGCAAGTCTCGTGGTTGTTTCGGTACAATAACGAGATTTTCCAGCGTGGGCTATTTTATCGAAACAAATCGGACAAAGATTGGCTGCTGGATCGGGAGATTCCAAAGGCCCTGGCAGAAGCGGTTTCCAAACATAGTTACGCTTTGGAGATACACCCGTATTTGATTCAAAAGCTGAAAGAAACGGTGGATCATGCTCGTGCCAATGGGGTGCAAGTAAGCCTGGTTATTAGTCCGTATTTTCCTGGTTTTCAGGTGAAAAACCTCGATGCACTCAAATCTGCCGTTGAACAGGCGACCGGGTTGCCCGTTCGGGATTACCGGGCCGCCCTGAGCTATCCGAGTGATTTTGGCGACTTCATGCACCCGAACAAAAAGGGAAGTATCAAGTATCTGGATTTGCTCAAACGGGACGGGGTATTGCCTTGATGACGATTTGATTTATTATAAAGAACGCGGCACCAATAACTTAGTCATTTCACGCCTTCATAACAGGACTTAAGCTTTCCTTTGCGTGACATTCAATCTATTTTGCAGTCTTTAGGGCTCAAATTCAATACACAAATACTTACCATGAAAAAAATCGCAATTTTCACGCTCTTCGCCTCCTTCTTTACCTTTTCTTCCTGTGATGTGCTGCAAGAAGTAGCCAATCAAGCTCTCTCCGAGCCAAGTCTCTCCGAAATCGGGCAAGGACTCAAAGAAGCCCTTAGAAACGGGATTGGGAAAGGCGCCGACGCCCTTGCACAGCGCGATGGCTATTTCAAAAGTGCCTATAAAATTCTGCTCCCAGCCGATGTACGCAAGGTGACGGATAAACTCAAAAACATCCCAGGATTCAGCAATATCGAAAATGAATTATTGGAAAAAATGAATCGTGGCGCAGAAGACGCCGCCAAAGAAGCCAAGCCAATTTTCGTGTCTGCTATCACATCAATGACGTTCAGCGACGCCTCGAACATCCTGCTTGGAAGTGATAATGCGGCTACCCAATACCTCAACCGTACCACCAATTCGCAACTTTACGAAAAGTTTAATCCAAAAATCGTGGCTTCGCTCGACAAAATAGGCGCAAACAACCTCTGGAAAAAGGCCGCTGATACCTACAATAAAATACCGCTCGTCACCAAAGTCAACAACGATTTCGACGACTATGTGACCAAAGAAGCCTTAAAAGGTCTGTTCGGCAAAATCGAAGAAGAGGAAAAAAACATCCGCCGCAATAAGGGCTCACGCACCTCAGAAATACTGAAAAAGGTGTTTGCGAAGCAGGATGGCAATAGAAAATAAGTTTCAACTTGTAACTTTCAACTTGTAACTTTCAACTTGAAACTTTTTCACTTATACCACTTTTTAAGCACCTTTTCCCCCAATTTCCCTTGAGGCGTATAGTCCCGCTCGGGATAGCCCTCATGGCCGCGCATATTGGGAAACCACTTCCAAAGAAATCCACCGGCCCACCAGTCTTCGGGCTGGAACGTTGCAAAAAGTGCTTCTAGACAATTGGCCTGGGCTTGTTCGTTGATGTTGCGACCTTCAATACCGCTTTCCAATTCCCAGTTTCGCCAACCGCAGCCATCCACACTGAGGTACCCAAATTCAGAAAACAACACTGGCCTGCCTTGCGCTTTGCTGAATTTTTTCAAACGCTCATGGATGGGTTTCCAGGCCGTTTTTAATTGCTCAACATCTGGTGTAGTTGCGTCTATAAGCGGGAAATACCCCCCCAGACCAATGTAGTCCAACTCATGCCAAAACGGTACCCGTTCCCAGTCGTCCCAGTTGGAGGAATAGGTCAGTTTGCCCCGATAAACCAATTTGATTTTCTGAATCACACTGGTCCAAAACTTTGGGCGTTTCTGAATGGCGTTATTGAATTCCGTGCCGATACAAAACAGCTCCACTCCAGTTGAATCGGCCAACGCAGCAAAGCGCAAAATATAGCGTTCGTAAGCCTCCTCCCATTTCCCCCAGTCTTCATCCGTCTTGAAATCAAGCGCTCCCGTCCAACCGTAAGGAACATACACTTGAGGTTTTAGCATCACGTTGATCCCATGCTCATGGGCCATCCGGATCGTTTCACGAATGCCTTCAGGAAGTTCGCCCCACCATTGGCCACCTCGCTCACTAAAGCGCACATTTGGCACATCAAGCCGGGTATACGCGTAAGGAACTACCGAAATCCAGGTCGCACCTAATGCATTGACGGCCTTCATGGGATTTTCAGGAAAAGGTTCTGGCGGCGCAACGAAGGTTAGGCCGTGCATTTTTTCGTTGGATGAAATTTGTCCAACAAAAGGATAGGCGGGTGAAGGCAGTGTTTTTGCTTCGATTTTAGGGGACTGGATGGGCTGCTGCGCTGCCTGGTTGCAAAACCCTAGGGCGAATAGCGGTAGGAACAGAGCGAGATGTTTCATAGAAAATTAATTTTTTTTAGCTTTCCCTGCTTTGAGCCCTGAATCAAGCACAGCAGACGCTTCCGTCAAACCCCAGAGCCGCGCCATTTTCCAGTAAATATCCGTATTCTCTAAAACTCCTCCAAACTGCTCAGCACCAGGGCCATAGGCAAACACTGGTACCATGGTGGCAGTATGATAACCTGTAGTAAATTCATTGTCAAGTATATCAAAGCCCTCCCCTTGGTGTAAAGCTAGCCCACCTGTTTCGTGGTCGGCAGTAACAATGACGAGGGTATTGCCATCCGCTTCGGCGAAACGCAGAATCTCTCCAATAGCGGCATCAAAATCCAGCATTTCGGCTATGGCCCGTGGGCCATCCTTGGCATGGCAGGCCCAGTCGATTTGCGAACCTTCGAGCATCAGGAAGAACCCTTTATCCGTTCGTTTACTCAAAAAATCTGTCGCCATTCGGGCAGCCAGTGGCAAATAATCCCGCCCACCGCTGACAGAATCCGGTTCTCCAAGGGCCGAAAACCAACCAAAAGGCTGTTCTGTTGAAGCCGTAATTTCAGCTAATTTTTTCTCCTTAAAACTGGACAATGCATAGCCCTTAGCCAAGAGTTCAGCGTACAAATTGCGCTGATCCGTTTTGCGTTGGTTGAAATATTGAAGCCCGCCACCGATAAAGAAATCCAGCTCAGTCTGAACAAAGAACTTGGCAATATCCTCCATATCCGCCCGGCTATTTACATGTGCAATGAACGAAGCAGGTGTGGCATGGGTAATGCTTGAAGTCGCGACGAGCCCTGTAGCAAGGCCATTTTTTTCGGCTTGTTCGAGTATGGTCAGGCAGGGCTTTTTTGCTTTCGTTACTCCAATAGCACCATTGTAAGTTTTACAACCACAAGCAAAGGCCGTGGCTCCAGCCGCTGAATCCGTGATCAGGTGACTGCTCGAATGGGTTTTCATGAGTCCCGTAATTGGGAATCGTTCGAGGTTCAGTTTGTTGCCATTGGCGTACATGCCAGCAGTGATTTGAGTCAGACCCATGCCATCGCCTATGAGGAGAATGATATTTTTCGGAACACCATTAGCTTGCATTTCCAACTGCCTTGGAGCATTTTGGAAAGAACACAGCGTGAGTCCGAGGAGCAAGAAAATTGATTTCATAATTGTGTGCGGTCAACCCAATACAATGTATCTTTTGCCCGGCAAGGTTCGAATAATCCCTTTAAATTCGAGGCTAAGAATGTGTGAAGCTAGCAAACCTGGCGTAAATTGAGCAGCAAGCGCCAGTTGGTCAATCGGGATTTCAGGTTTATCCCGAATGATACCAACGAGTGCTATTTCGGCTGCATTAAGGTCGAGAAAAAGATGAGCCTGTTTACCCGCAGCGGGTGTGTTTCCTGGCTCATCCCAACGCATGCGAACGGCGATATCGTCAGCTGATTCTGCGAGTTTAGCCCGTTCGTTTTTGAGCAGATAATTGCACCCAACACTTTTTGCATCGTTTGGACGGCCTGGTACTGCGAAGATTTCGCGTCCGTGGCGTTCGGCGCATTGCACGGTAATCATGGAACCACCACTATTGGCTGTTTCAACCACCAAAACCACATCGGAGAGGCCGGAAATGATGCGGTTGCGCATTGGAAAGTGCTCGCGATCAGGTTTGGCATCATGGGCGTATTCGCTGAGAAGCCCACCGTTTTCAATCATTCGCTGGGCTATGCTGCGGTGCTGACTTGGGTAAATACTGCCCAGTCCATGCCCTAAAACCCCAACATTAGGAATCCCGATAGCCGACGCTTTTCGATGGGCTGTTACATCTACCCCAAATGCCAGGCCGCTCACGATCAACACATTATACGCTCGAAATCCTTCAACAATTTCCTCACACAAGGCTTTGCCATGCTCGCTAGGCTGGCGGGTGCCTATGATAGCTATTACGCGCGGTGCTTCAAATAATGAGACAGAACTGCCTTTGAAAAAAAACATCGCCGGGCTATCCTGACACTGGCGCAAACGAGCTGGGTAACGGGCGTCGGTATAAAAAATGGCCTGCACCTCATGTTTTTCCATAAACGCGATTTCGCGTTCGGCTCTGGTAAGCGGTTCAACCGCAGCTATCAGTGCTGCTATAGTGGTGGGGCCGATGCCTGGAATTTTATGCAATTCTCTTTTGCTGGCGCGAAACACGGCTTCGGCACTGCCACAATAACTTACGAGCGTTTTGGCGGTTACCGCGCCAATCTGAGGCACGAGCATGAGCGCGATTTGATGTTGGAGGCTGTCTGTCATTGGGTGGTTTGGTGATTGAATTGGACTCAAAGTTAAAGCCCTTGGACGATGTTTACAAATGTACTACTGTTCGGCAACATAACAAGGTTGCTTCGCAACTTCTGCCTGGGGTTGTTTGAATTCGTTGCTTTGGATAAACTTATCCATGTCTTTGGCGGAAACAGACTGCATCGTTGCATCGAAAACATTGGTCGCTCCTACGGTGAAGGGTTGTTCAAATTTAAACCATTTTTTGCCTTTGAGGCCAATCATCACGATTCGGGCAGGCACTTGAGGAAGCCGAACAGGCCAATAGGAGGAATATATCTGAACATTCAAGCGGGCACCTTCCTCCTCTATAAACTGATAAATCGCATCAATTTGATCGTCGGAAAGATTTGGGACAAAGTATTGACACCCAGTAAAAAAGCTTCTCCCCGGTTCCGGACTTCCTGAACCTGCAGTTCAAATTGTTTTTCAGTATAAATAAAAGTATTGGGACAAAACCGAAGCACCATACCACCTTTGCATCGAACGATGGTATCCTGACCAATGGTAATATTGAAGCTTTGTGTGGGAGGGCCCAGCATTTTACCCATCTGGCCCGGGTAGAAATCAGCCTGCCAAGAAATAAAACAAAGAAAAAAGGCAAGGGGTAAAAGAGCGGTATTTCGCATTGCAGCGTGGTTTTTCCTTCAAAAGTAGTGTAAATTAAGTGAAAGCCCTGTTACCAGCGTACTTTATTGCTGTCATATAGTTTTAAAATAATAACCCTTAACAAATCGAGTTACCGATCTCTGTACGATTTTTGCACTTAGTACGTTTTTTCTAAATCCCTGCCCTGACACGCACCTTATCCTTGCTATCCAAATTCATGAAAAAAGCTTTTTTGATTACTGCAACCAACCTGTTCGTCCTGCTGGTAGCTTTCCCTGTTTTTGCTCAAACGCCACCGCCTCAGGAAACTTCCAAGTCAGGTAACATGGAAGTACTAGACGCGGAAGCCTTTGCACCAAAGCCCATTGACACTACTACAGCACCCACCATCATTGCGTTTGGCTCCTGCAACAAAATGACGATGCCTCAAACCATGTGGCAACATGTCATCGCCAATAACCCTCAACTCTGGGTCTGGCTCGGCGACATCATCTACGCGGACACCTCGGATATGCGTGCCCTTGCAGCGCATTACAAAAAGCTAAAAACTACGCCAGATTACAAGCGAATGCGGATCAAAACCCAGGTGATCGGGGTATACGACGACCATGACTATGGCGTAAACGACGGCTGCAAAGATTATCCCATGAAAAAAGGGGCAAAAAAATGCCTCATGGATTTTTTGGATGTTCCTGCCAACAGTGTAATCCGCAAACGCGATGGGGCCTACAGCAGCTATACCTTTGGTAAAGGTGTTCAACGCATCAAATTTATCGTGATGGACACCCGCTATTTCCGAGACCCCCTGGAAAAAGACTCAACCAAACAAAAACGCTACCTTCCAAACATGGAAGGCGACGTACTCGGCGAGGCACAATGGAAGTGGCTTGAACACGAACTCCGTACCAGCACCGCCAACCTCAATGTCCTTTGCTCTAGCATTCAGGTCATTGCTAACGATCATGGTCATGAAAAATGGGGCAATTTCCCCATTCAACGCAAAAAACTGCTCTCCTTAATCGCCACAGTAAAACCAAAAAATTTGCTCATTCTTTCTGGAGACCGACACATGACCGAGGTATCAAAAATGCAGCTTGAGGGCCTGCCTTACCCACTTTATGATTTTACCTCCAGCGGAATGACCCATATCCGGAGCGGCGTCGAAGAGGCCAATCGGTTTCGTGTGGGCGAAATGATTGTAAAGAAAAACTTCGGCGTACTCAAAGTATCCTGGAATGGAGAAAAACCCATCGTTGCGCTTCAATCACGGGGCCAACTGAATGAGCTGTTTCAGGAAATTGTGGTGAGATATTGAGGGGGATTTGGTTATTTTGGGATTTGTTTTGCCAGTGCTTGGTATTCAAGCTGGTCTAAGAAAAATCTTGAATACCGGATTGCGCTGTCGCATGTACCAACGCTATGCACCGCCGTTGTGGATAATGTGAACAACTGCCGGAAGTGTCCGAACAACCTGGCTCCTTTCTACGGGAGCAGCAATAATTGGGAGGAATTACCTTTGTTCCACCCTATCTTTGCCGAATGGAATTCTTGAAACAGCACATAGAAGCGCTAATTTTCGCATCTGCGCAACCCATGGCCGTCACCGATTTAAAAACGGTGATGGAAGAAGCTTTTCAGGCAGAAATCAAAGAAGTTGACATTTTGCAAGCTATTGAGGAAACCCGAGCCCAATTCCAACAGACGCAGTTTGCTTTCGAACTCATCGAAATAGCCGGGGGCTGGCAGTTTTTGACCAAAGGCGCGTATCATACCACAGTGGCCATTCACCTTCGTCAGGCTACCAAAAAACGCCTTTCTCAGGCTGCGTTGGAAACCCTGGCCCTGATCGCTTACAAACAACCCGTCAGCCGACCAGAGGTCGAAGAAATTCGTGGGGTCAACTGCGATTACGCCCTTCAAAAACTTTTAGAAAAAGAGCTTGTTTTCATTAGCGGACGCAGTGAAGGCCCCGGAAGGCCGCTGCTTTACGGCACGACTGAAAAATTCATGGATTATCTGGGTATCAATAGTTTAACTGATTTGCCCAAACCTAAAGACTTCAAAGATGAGGAAAATAGCGTAGGGGAACCACTGTAGCGCGAAATTCATTTCGCGCTAAAATTCCTGGCTAAATTCATTTCGATCTGATATTCTTGTCGAAATTCATTTCGCTCTGATATTCCTGTCGAAATTCATTTTGCTCTGATATTCCTGTCGAAATTCATTTCGCTCTGATGTTCTTGTCGAAATAAATTTCGATCTACCTTATTCGAAATAAATTTCGACCTGATATTCTTGTCGAAATAAATTTCGACCTACCTTATTCGAAATAAATTTCGAACTACCTGATATGCTTGAACAACCCCTGGTGAACCGCGTGGCAAATAGCAGCCTGGTCACCATAGATTTAGAAGAAATGTACCCTGCGGGGGAGATTGTGCCCTTTGATCTGAAGGGCTATCTTTTCATGGAATTGATCCTGAAGGAAAAGGACTTCCGCGAGGCGCTCCTTGCCTTGGATTGGGAACAATTCCGCGATAAAAACCTGGCAGTATTTTGCTCCGCAGATGCCATCATCCCGCTTTGGGCCTACATGCTGGTGGCTACCCATGCAGCACCTTTTGTGCAGGATATTGCACTTTGCGCGCCCGCGGAATTTGCCGAAAAGGCGTTCCTTAAAAAACTGGCTACACTCGACCTTCAGTCCTATTCGGGAAAACGGATTGTCATTAAAGGTTGCAGCAACAAACCCGTGCCAGCATCAGCTTATCTGGAAATTACGCGTAGGTTGCAGCCGCTAGCACTTAGTATTTTGTTTGGCGAGCCTTGTTCTACGGTGCCGGTTTATAAAAAGGCTAAGGAGTAATATGGTCATTTCGTCATTTGTCGTCATTTCGTCATTTGTCGTCATTTATCGTCATTTCGTCATTGGAGGTCATTTGCTTGGTCTCCCAATGGCCCAATGACGAAATGACGATAAATGACGAAATGACGATAAATGACCCAATGACGACTAATGACGAAATGACGATAAATGACGAAATGACTACTAATGTCGACAAATGACAAAATGACAAATCCGCTGAAATTCAAAGTCTTAGACGCCTATATAATCCGTCAATACCTCTCTACGGTATTTTTCTCGCTATTGATTTTCAGCATGATTTCTTGCGCGATCGACTTTAGCGACAAAGTGCAGAGTATCATTGAAAAACCCTGTACCTGGAAAGATGTATTGGCTTACTACATGGGTTTCATAACCCACATGGCAAGTCTCCTGTTGCCGCTCTACACCCTTATCGGAGTCGTTTTTTTTACTTCAAGACTGGCATCTAACTCAGAAATTCTATCCATTTTTGGTGCTGGCATTGGGTTTCGGCGCTTACTTCGACCGTATCTTATTGCAGCTTCTATAGTCATGGTTTTGCACCTGACCATCAATCATTTTGGCGCACCCATCCTCAACCAATGGAGATTATGGTTTGAGCACACTTTCGTTTGGGTTGATCAGGACAAGGGAAAAACCACCAATGTACACCTGCTCACGGCCCCCGACACCAAGGTTTTTGTGCGGGGTTTTAACAAAAACTCCAAAACCGCTTCCGGGCTTCGGCTCGAGCGTTTTGAAGGCAACAAGGTCATCAGCATTTTAGAGGCCGAATCTGCCAAATGGAAAGGCGAGCCCAACCGCTGGGAGATCCCCAAATGGTCGGTGCGAACTTTTGACGGTCTACGCGAAAATTATACCCAGTACAATACTCCGCTTGACACGGCTATCAATATTTCACCTTCAGATTTTGTCTATTACGCCAACCAACGCGAGCAAATGACCACACCCGAATTGCGGGAAGCCATTGGTCGCGACCGAGGGCGTGGCCTACCCTACACCCGCAGCTATGAGGTTGAAATGCAACGTCGCACCGCAGATGCGTTTACGATTATTATTCTGACTATCATTGGCTTAGCCGTGGCTGGAAGAAAAGTGCGTGGCGGGATGGGACTTCACCTGGCGCTTGGCATTGGGATCGGCGCGGCTTACATCGTATTTTCTAAGTTTACGGTTTCCTTCGCTACTGGTGGTTCAATTCCTGTTTGGCTGGGCATGTGGATCCCAAATATCGTTTTTGGGCTTATCGCGTGGTGGCTGGTCAGTCGAGCGCAGAAGTAGAATTAGACTATAGAAGGCGGTGAAAAATGAAACTAAACACCTACTTTTGCAAGAAAATACACCAGCAATATGCTTCTCATTATTGAATCCTCTGACGAACAAGTTTTGCAAAAAATCACAGAACTCGTTCAGCCATTCAACGTCGCTATTCGCAAAGAGCCTTCTGTGGATGCTGTGTCTCCAGAGGAGCGGAAACATCGAATTGCCGTAGCTCAAAGGTTCAAAGGCAGGTTAAAAAAATATTTTACCGGGTATCAGCCCAATAAGCATGAATGGTACCAGCAATGAAGGTTTTTATTGATAGCAGCTTGCTCGTCGAATATGAGAAACAAGCTAAAACTGAATTGCTGGATGCCCTTCTGGAGAGTAAAAACCTGCTTTATATCAATCCAATCGTCGTAAGCGAGTATCTCTACCAAATGCTTGGGATTCTAGGAGGTCGTTCACCTATGGCAATCTCTGAAAGTAAAAAAATAGCTGCAACACTCGAATCACACGATCTTTCCTCTTTCCTTTCAGAATTTAGGATGCTACCCATCCCAGATGCAGCAATTTCTGAGTCCGTTGCCATGATGATCAGGCACAACCTGCTTCCTAATGACGCTATTATTCTGGCCTCCTGTAAACTGCAGAACGTAGTTGTATTGGCCAGTTATGATTCTGATTTTGCCATTGCCTGCAAAGTCGAAGGGATTCGGCTGATCAGTGCCATTTCGGATCTGTAAATCGTATTTCCTCTAAATTTCAATGTCCAAAAAAAGATACCTGGTTACTGCTGCCCTTCCTTACGCCAACGGCCCGCTGCACATCGGCCACCTGGCTGGAGCTTATCTTCCTGCTGATATTTTTGTCCGCTATTTGCGCCTGATGGGCAAAGATGTGGTCTTCGTCTGTGGTTCCGACGAACATGGGGCTGCCATTACCGTGAAGGCCCGAAAAGAAGGAATTACACCGCAGGCTGTGGTGGATAAATACCACGTGATGCTCCGGGATACGTTCCAAAAGATCGGCATCTCCTTCGACATTTATCACCGAACTACGGAACCCATTCACCATCAGACTTCGCAGGATTTTTTCAGAAAACTCAATGACAATAACGAGTTTTTAGAAGAAACTACCGAACAGTACTACGATGAATCCGTCAATCAGTTCTTGGCTGACCGATACATCGTGGGCACTTGCCCCGTGTGCGCCAATCCTGAAGCTTACGGCGACCAATGTGAAAAATGCGGCTCGGCACTGAGCCCCACCGACCTTATTAACCCGCACTCCATGCTCAGCGGCTCAGTGCCCATAAAACGCCCCACCAAACACTGGTTCCTTCGGCTCGATCAGCACGAGGCCTGGCTGGGCGAATGGATTAATACCGGAGTGCTTGAAGGGAAACAACTCCACAACCCGGCAGATTGGAAAAACCACGTGATCGGCCAGTGCAATTCCTGGCTTGACCAGGGCCTTCAACCCCGTGCCATGACCCGCGACCTCGATTGGGGCGTAGACGTGCCGCAGGAAATCCCAGGCTCCGCAGGCAAAAAACTTTACGTTTGGCTGGATGCCCCAATTGGATACATTTCCGCAACCAAACAATGGGCTTTGGATCATGGAAAAGATTGGGAACCCTACTGGAAAAGCGAAGACACCGCGCTCATCCATTTTATTGGCAAGGACAATATTGTGTTCCACTGCCTGATTTTCCCTGCTATTTTAAAAGCACATGGCGGCTTTATTTTACCTGAAAATGTCCCCGCAAACCAGTTCCTAAACCTTGAAGGTCGCAAATTATCCACCTCCAAAAACTGGGCCGTGTGGGTACATGAATACTGCGAAGAATTTGCCGGCCAGGAAGATGTTTTGCGCTACAACATGATCAGGAAAATGCCTGAACAGAGTGATGCTGAATTTACCTGGAAAGGTTTTCAAGAGACGAACAACAACGAATTGGTGAATAATCTGGCCAATTTTGTGAATCGGGTACTCGTGCTTTCGCAGAAATATTACGGTGGTGTAGTGCCGCGGATAGACGCTGAAGTGACGTTTAAAAGTGGCTGGGAAACGGATAAAACCGGACAGTACAATGAAGAATTGCGCCTTTTGCACGACAAATTGGAACACATGGGTGCGGCAATCGAGCGCTACGAACTACGGGAGGCCCTTAGAATACTCATGGAAATATCGAGCGCAGGCAATGCCTTGCTCCAGTTCAACGAGCCCTGGAAAACGGTAAAAGATGCGCCGGAAATGGTGAAGGTGGTCATGAATCTCGCCATCCAATACGTCGCAATCCTGTCTGTGGCGGTTCGGCCATTCCTGCCATTCGCTGCTGACCGGCTCCGTAATATGCTCAACCTCACCCCATTGCAAGACAATGGGGATTTGCTCGATATCCTGAACGAACTGGTGGAGGGCAATCCTGTTGTGCCTGCACTTCATGCGCTCAACGAGCCTGAACACTTGTTTGGCCGCATTGCCGATGAGGTCATTGAAAAACAGATTGCTAAGCTAACCATGTCCGACACCACTTTGGATACACCGGATAAAAACGACGCCGAAAAAACGATGAACGAACAAGTAACCAATAGTACAGCCGCTGCTACAGACCCTTCACCCGTCATTTATCGCCCCATTGCAGCGCCTATCCAATTTGATGATTTTGCCAAACTCGACCTCCGTACAGGCACTATTTTGACGGCTGAAAAAATGGAGAAATCCAAAAAACTCCTCAAACTCAGCGTGGATTTGGGCTTTGAAACCCGCACGATTTTGTCCGGCATCGCAGAATATTTCAGCCCTGAGCAAGTTATAGGTCAACAAGTGGTTATTGTCGCCAATCTCGCCCCCCGGGTTATGATGGGAATTGAATCGCAGGGCATGATCCTGATGGCCGAAGATGCGGAGGGGAAATTGAGCTTTGTTAGCGCAGTTGCTGGCTGGCCGAATGGGATGGGGGTGAAATAGAGTTCGTATATTTATCCGCACAAAAATAATTTTCCACCATGCGAAACGTAATTTTCATTTTTGCTTTGATCGTTTTGTATCACCGGGGCGCAACCGCCCAGCAAGACGAAACCCGGTTTTACATCGAAGTTGACACTTCAGCAGTAGTCATTGGCGAATCACTTAAAGTCTCGTTCATTTTAGAGAACGGGAAAAACAATAGTAGATTTACCCCGCCCGACTGGGAAGCCGCAGGATTCCTGGTACTCAGGAACAGTCAGTCGTCCAATGTTTCCATTTACAATGGAAAAACCACTGCCTCCCTAGCCTATCAGTTCATCATCACGCCAGTGGAGGAAGGAAAATTGACTATCCCCGCCGTGAGGATTAAAAACGGTGACCAGGAATTGCATACGGAGTCTATTCCCATTCAGGCAATACGCAATGCCGATGGGACTCGCCCGAATGCGCCCAAGAAAACCCCTGCGCAGCCCAAAAACGAGCCCAAAAAGCGAAGTAAGACCGTTAGGATGTAGGGGGTTTGGCGAAAAACCTCATAGGGTTTTAAAAATCTTGGGTAGCTACACATCTTTTAGAATCAGCTAACATCGCCGATAAAGCAGGATTTGCCAAAGTGGAATTTGCTATTATCTTGGGTTAAGTGCTTCGAGTAGTCATCCCCCTAACCCCCTTCTAAGGGGGACGGGCTTCGCGCTTGGCCACTCGGGTATCTTGACAGGCCAGTGGATTGATTTATGAAATTAGTTACACCCCAAGCTTAGCACGGATCAAATCCCTCTTAGAAGGGGGTTAGGGGGATGACCACTCGAAGTACTTAACCCAAGATAATAGCAAATAAAAAACTTGTGTACATACGCTAGGGTTTTAAAAACTTTGGGTATGTACACAGGTTCACAAGGTTTTATGAATAAGTAGCAGGGACTATTTTTGACAGGATTTACAAGATGAACAGGATTTAATAGGGGTATAAATCCTGTTCATCCTGTAAATCCTGTCAAAAAATATTTTACACTTGGTGTTTAGTCAGCTTGTGTACAAACCCCAATAAACACCTCATTTTCAGCACTATAAAGCAAAAAATGACCGCCCTTCGCATCAGTGATTGTTTGCAAAAAAACGCCCGTACAATTGGTTTCTGGGCAGGGGCGATGCTTTTCCTGCTCGATAGTTCGGTGCTTTTTTCACAAAGTAAGGGCAGCTTCGAAGCAGCCATCAGTACCAAAGAAGTGGTAGTGGGTCTGCCTTTTGAACTGACTTTTACGCTAAAAAATGTGGAAGGTGCGCGCTTCACCGCGCCGAATTTCTCTGGCTTCAGAACCAGTAGCATCTCTGAATCGCGAAGTATGGGGTTCAATAAAGGACAAAGTACAAGCAGCCAAACCTGGTCGGTAGAATTGACCGCCACCAAACCCGGCACCTTCAACATTGGCTCGGCTACTGTGTTTGCAGACGGAAAGACGCTAAGCACCAAATCCTTCACGGTCAATGCTTTACCGCTATCCGCAAGCAGTAAGGGAAACGTAAAAGTGCCGCCTGGCGCTGACGATCAGGTATTTATAGCCGCCGAGTTTGACCAAAAAGAAGCTTATGTTGGCCAACAGGTGACCTGGCGTATCCGGCTGTACACCCAACTTTCGGTGGACGGCTATGACATCATTTCACTTCCTGATTTTGGAAACTTTTTTTCCAGAGAAAAAACACGCTACGATAAGCGGGTGGAATACATCAACCTGCGCAGAAAAAAATACGCGGTGCGCACCCTGCACGAAGAAGCCATTTTCCCGCAAGAAATAGGCGAGCTCAACGTCGGCGCTGCTCGAGTTAGCGTGGGTATTGAGCAGCCTGGCGCACAAGGTTTTCTTTTTGGACCCAAGCCCGTGAGTTTGCAAACGCAACCGATAAGCCTCACGGTGAAAACTTTGCCGCAGCCACCACCGACCGAATTCACTGGAGCCGTAGGCCAATATGAATGGACGGTAAAAGCGGACACCTCCGTGCTAAGCACCGACGATGCCCTCACCATCGTAGTAGAAGTCAGCGGCAATGGAGATTCTCGGCGATTTGCCCCGCCAAAAATTGCAGTACCCGGCAACAGTGAAATCTTCGAACCCAGAATCCTGGAAGAGGAAGAATATGAAAGTGAAACGGAGATTTTGCACCGCAAACGATTTGAGTATATCGTGCTGCCCAAAGATACTGGCAGTCAAGAAATCAATCCGATATTCACCTACTTTAATCCCGACAGCAATCGATATTGCCAGCTTCAAGCTGCAACAATCAAGTTCCGGGTAACCC
>JBBQLD010000026.1:0-19964 GCA_038327555.1 Chitinophagales bacterium | reverse complement strand
CCTGACTGTTATCCTCTGCTTCCACCGGGACAGAAACATATATTCCCCGCTTGACGCGGTTGATCCAGCCTTGGCTATGCCATCGCGCCAGCGTTTTTGCAGCCTTGTGATTGTTCATATTGAGAATTCTGGCTGCTTTTTCCACCGAAAACAACTCTCCTCCTTCGCGCAACAACTTGCTCAAGCGTTGACGAGATTTGGAACTTTTGCCTTTAAATTCTGCACCCATGGTATATTCTAAAATTTTCAATTCCCCGAAAAAGGGAATTAATCTGGTTCAAATATACTTGCTTTTTTTATTTTAGTATAGTATAAAGTGTTAAATTCTCTTTTTTAGTGAATTGCTCAAGTTTAAATATAGTTTTTGAAGATCAAACCGAACACTGCATATCCATTCTTGTATCTAATTACATCCAATTGGCAGTTTCCACTTCCGTTATTTTGCCGTTAAACTTACGATAAAGCAAGGAGAGTTATTCCAAGCACTTTTTGGTGTATCAAGATTTCAATCTGTGTGGTGGAAAAGTATAGATGTAAGGAGTTCATGCATGACTTTAAGCTGCTATTTTGAATATATCCAATTGTATCCAATTAGCAAGCCAAAAGTATATTGCAACTCGAATAGTTCATCAAAAAGCTGTAGATGAGCCTCTAAAAGACACCATCGCGGCGGGATAGGAAAGATTATTTCCATCCATTAATAAGTCTCCCTCGAGACGTCGGCAGCATGAGAGATCTTTAGCATCCCCACCACATTATCCGCAATCGTCAACGCCTCCATTATCCCCTCCGGGTCTCCTTCTACCACTTTACACTGCTCACTTCCGCGACCGATTCCCAGCCAAGAACCCCCACCCACTAGACCCCAGCAAAAAACCCAAATCATACAACCCGCCCGTGTTGTTGACGGCATAAATGGCCACGTTATCTCTAAAAAGACTGGCGATGAAACTGATAGGGGTAATAAAACCGTGGATCAAACCGTAGATTAATCCATACTGCCGGCCGGAGAGGCATTCTTTAGTAGCTTGTACCTCGGCACAAGACGCAAGCAGCAGTGCAGCAAAAACAGCTGTGGTAAACAGGAATAGCTTGGTATATTTCATGGCGAACAAAATTTATGATTTAACACAATGGTAAATAAAAGCCCGCCAATGGATGAAATGCCACACTTATGCGCCCACTTCCCCCTGCAATTTCACCGCATTATCCGCAATCGTTAAGGCCTCAATAATTGGCTCAATATCTCCTTCTACCACTTTATCGAGGTTGAAGTTCTTGTTGTCGCCTTCCAGTCGGTGATCGGTCACGCGGTTTTGTGGCCAGTTGTAGGTGCGGATTTTTTCGGAGCGGTCGCCCGAACCCACCAAGCTGCGGCGGGCAGAAGCGAATTCTGAAAACTCTTTTTTAAGCTGATTTTCGCGAATCTGTTGTACCAGGCGACCCATGGCGATATCCCGGTTTTTGTGTTGCGACCGGCTCTCGGTGCTTTCAGCGATCACGCCAGTAGGCAGGTGGGTAAAGCGCACGCCTGATTCCGTCTTGTTTACGTGCTGACCACCTGCGCCTGAAGCGCGAAAGGTGTCAGTCCGAATGTCTTCTTTGCGGATATTAACGTCTTCAGGCTCCATTTTGGGCAGCACCACCACGGTAGCGGCGGAGGTGTGTACGCGGCCTTTAGCCTCGGTTTCGGGCACGCGCTGTACCCGGTGTGCGCCGGATTCGAATTTGAGCTTGCCGTACACGTTATCACCAGAGACTTCAAGTACGAGTTTGCCATAGCCGCCTGAGGTGCCAACCGTTTCGTCTACCAATTCAACATCCCAACCTTGGTCTGAAAAATAGCGCGAGTACATTCTATAAAGGTCACCAGCAAAAATTGCAGCCTCGTCGCCACCTGTGCCGGAGCGGATTTCAAAGATCACATCTTTTTCATCCTCAGGGTCTTTGGGGGTTAGGAGCGTGACGAGGAGTTCTTCCAGCCTATCACGTTCGGGTTCCAGAGCGTTGATTTCGTCACGGGCCATTTCGCGCATTTCCGGGTCGGTTTCGCCAACGAGCATAGCCTTTGCACCAGCGATGTCGGCAAGGGCCCTTTCGTACTTTTCGGCGGCCTCTACCAGGGGCTGGAGCTTCTTGTACTCCTTATTTACCTTTTTCGACTTTTCAGAATCGGCCACCGTGGCGGGATCGCCGAGTTGCTCCTCGAGGTAAGTATATTTTTCGCGTATGGCTTGTAGTTTGTCTAACATGGCTTGAATGTAACCCGGAACGCTGTTCCGGGGAAATGTATCCCGGAACTCTGTTCCGGGGAAATGTATCCCGGAACGCTGTTCCGGGGAAAACGTACCCCGAAACTCTGTTCCGGGTAAAATGTACCCCGGAACTCTGTTCCGGGGAAAACGTACCCCGGAACTCCGTTCCGGGGAAAATGTATCCCGGAACTCCGTTCCGGGAAAATAAAACAGTTATGCCCCGGAACAGAGTTCCGGGGTACATTAAAAATCCCCCACGCTAACGCCGTCAAAGTATCCGAATTTCCACAAGATCAAAATGGCTATTCCCACTACTATTCGATACCATCCAAACCATTTAAATCCATGCTTGGTCAGGAACTGAATAAAATAACGAATGGCTGCCATTGCTACTAAAAAAGCTACAAGGTTTCCCACGCCGAGCAGCATTAAATCATTGCTGCTGAATGTACCGCCTTCTTCTTTGACAAAATCCAAAAGCGATTTGCAGGTAGCCGCGAACATCGTCGGAACGGCGAGAAAAAAGGAGAACTCTGCAGCGGTGGTCGGTGAAAGTCCGTTGGCTAATCCGCCAAAAATAGTAGCCGCCGAACGGCTTACACCGGGCATCATAGCGATGACTTGAAAAAAACCAATGCGCAAGGCCTTTGGTAGCGTAACATCTTGTTCTACAGAGGTTTCGCGCAGACTTTGACGTTTAAAAAAATCGTCGAGCAGGATAAAAATAATCCCGCCAATAATGAGTGCCAAAGCTACCACAACGATGTTTTCGAGCAACGCACCGATCTGTTTTTTAAACAGAAGTCCAAAAAAAACAGCGGGTAAAAACGCTACTAACAGCTTGACGTAAAACCCAAAGCTTTGGAAAAACCGCTTCCAATACAGCACCACGACAGACAAGATGGCCCCGAACTGGATGGCTACCGTGAACACTTTTACGAAGGGCTGCGAGGCAATACCCATTGCTGAGGAGCAAATGATCATGTGCCCCGTAGACGATACTGGTAAAAATTCCGTCAGGCCCTCAATTATAGCGAGGAGGATGGCTTCCGGCAGAGTCATGCCTCAGTATCGTTGGCAATAGCTTGAGGGGTTCTTTTAAAGATACCGACAGCTACCATCACAAAACCCGCTACCATAAGAATTGGGGCTAAGGTGATACGGATGGGGCTATAAATCCGCTCTGGCTCCCATTTGTTTGGATCAGGCATTGCACCGCCCGACATGGTTACCAGGCCGACCAGTACCAATCCAAGACCAATGCCCATCAGAATAAAATTCTGGCGGCCAAAAATGAGTTCGTTACTACCAGCAGAAAAAATGCTTTCTTTTTTCTCCGCCGGGCGGCGTATTGGCGCCGGAGCTGTTTTTCTTTGTTGGGGCTGTGGAGCGGGACGTTGTGGTTGTTGCTTTGCCATAATTGTTAAAGTGGTCAATATGCTACCCGCCTTTGCTAAAGCTATTGCGAGCAATTGTGGTCAGTGTTGGGTATTCGTTTGAGTTTGCCTTGATCCTAATAAAGATCATCCAGCCTCATCTTCAAAAATTTATTCACGACCCACCAAGTGCTAAGGCCAGAAATCAGTACGCCTAAGAGGGCAATTCCCGTAAACACCAGCACGATGCCATTGACATCTTGCAATTGTTCTAGATCAGGCATCATTTTGCGTAGCCACCACATCGAAACAAAGAGTGCTCCAATAGCGGTGGCGGCACTCCAAAGCCCGTTTATGATGCCTTGTTGGATATAAGGACGACTAATAAATTCCCAGGATGCACCCACAAGCTCTTGATTCTTAATAATAAAGCGGTTGGAATACAAGGCTAGCCGAATGGTATTGTGAATAAGTGCAATGGCCGCAAAGATCAGGAAAACCCCCAAGGCCAGGGTAATAATGCCAATACTACGGATATTATCCCCAACATTGCTCGTGTTGGCGGCTTCAAAATAAAGGTCGCTAACCAAAGAATCCTGGCGGAGTGCTTCGCGCCAATCGGTAAGTCTTTGATCATCAAGGTATTCTGCTTTCACGTTGAAGCGTATCACATCGCGCATCAGGTCGGGCGTATCTTCGAGCATACTCTCGTTTCCGAGGTCTTTTCGCATGGTAGCAGCAGCTTGCTCGCGGGTGATGAACTTGACGCTTTCCTTTTTTACAAACGGTTGCTGGCGCACTTCGGCTACAAGACGGGCAATATCCGATTCTGCAAGTCCCGGTTTAAGCTCCAGCCAGAGATCTATTTTTTCTTTAAAGAGGGTCACCAGTTTTTGCCCTTGGATAGCCATGAGTGAAAAAAATCCCAGTACAAACAGCACTAGCGCAACACTGGCAATGGCGTAGAGATAATTAGGTCTGGTGCGCGACATAGGTATTGATAAATTCAGCTGGACAAATGAGTGCGCGAAGATAAGGAACGCTGCGAGAAGTAAACCTTTTTTGCCAAAACTTGCAGAACCCAACTTCCTGCTCCATAAATCTACGCCTTGGCCTACCTTTGGTTTCTGCTTTTCCGCCACCCAATGGAAAAGGGTCAAAAACAAACAGGCTGCATCATGAACTTTCAACTACTTCGTACGCTCTCTTTCGCCATTCTTTTTCTCCTCTCTTTTTCGGCCAAAAGCCAGTGTCTTTACACGCTTGAAATGCTCGATAATTCTGGCGACGGCTGGAATGGGGGCACCATAACCATTAAAAGCGGCGCAAATATGGTCTCTTTTACTTTGGATAATGTAAATGATGATGGTCTGGATAGCACGGTAACCTTCAATGTATTAGATGGTGCGCCGCTCCTTATTTCTTATGTTGCCGGGAATTTTCCCTGGGAGGTTTCTTTCAAAATTTATGACAATACAGGCACCCTGTTTTTGAACAGCATTTTCCCGATTTCCGGCACTGCATTTTCCGGTGTTGGGGATTGTATCACCTGTGGCAAACCCCTTAACTTTTCAGTGGAAAACGTATGGGATAACCGCGCCAAACTGCGTTGGCAAGCCAATAATGGCGGAACCAATGCGCCCCTCAATTGGCGGGTGATTTATGGCCTGCAAGGTTTTGTGCCTGCCGCAGGAACAGGAGATACCCTTGAAGTGATATTGCCTAAAGTGACCATTCCCGGTCTTCAAAAAAAAACCTGGTATGATGCCTATGTTCAGCAATACTGCGATGTTGCGGGGGGGTATTCCGAGGTGGTTGGCCCTATTTCTTTCGAGACGTATTGGACCAACGATGTGGGCATTGCAGGCGTGATCGCGCCTACCAGTGGCTGCGATTTAGGCTTAGATTCTGTGAAAATAATTTTGGCAAATTATGGTTCAGCACCCCAGTCGCTCGTAACCTTCCGTTATGCCGTGAATGGTCAGAATGCGGCAGTAGTGCCTCCTACCGACGGATTTTTTACGGGTATTTTGGGCAAAGACAGCAGTACAGTCATCGCATTTGAGACCCTTTCTGATTTTTCTGCTCCAGGCGAATACCGTATTGATGTTTTCACACAATTGTCTGGCGACGAAGCCGTGTCGAACGATACCTTCACCTATTACGTTACCAATCGCTTACAACCAGACTATGTGCAGCAATTTGAAATCTGGGATGGCGGCTGGACCCCAAGCGGTCAGAACTCCTCCTGGGCATTTGGCACCCCAAACAAGCCTTCCATACCTGCTGCTGCAAGTGGCCTAAACGCTTGGGTAACCAATCTGACCGGCAGCTACAATTTCTCTGAACTTTCCTACCTCGAATCTCCCTGTTTTGATTTTTCAGCAATGGATAATGACCCCGCTATCGAATTCTCCTTAACCCGAGCGATGCAAATGAATTACGACGGGGCCTGGCTAGAAATATCGTTGGATGGTGGCCAAAACTGGGAAAAAGTAGGCGAAGTAGGTGAAGGACAGAACTGGTATACTTCAGACAACCAATTCTTTAGCACTGGTGAAGTATGGACAGGGAATAGCAATGGCTGGATTACAGCACGGCACTCCTTGCCCAATACTGCGGGCGAAAGTGAGGTCCACCTGCGTTTTGTGATGTCATCGGCACCATTTTTCCAAGGGGGAGGTTTTGCTATAGACGATGTGCGCATTATCCAGGCTTTTGACAAAGACCTTGCTGGTTTGAGTATCAGCACACTTGGAGAAGTTGAAGAATGCGGGCTTGCCTTGGATCAAATCTCCTTCAGCTTCACGAACTTCGGCGCTTTACCCCAATCCGGGATACAAGTTGCATGCAGCATCAATGGAGGCACCCCGGTTATCCAAAATGTCCCCGGCGGCCTTGCTACAGATCTGGGCCTCACGACTACTTTTAATGTCCCATTTGATAGTCGCGATCAAGCCTTTGAGATAAAATGTTGGACCATCCTAAACGGCGATCAGGACACCGATAATGACACGATCAGCTATTCAATCAGCCATGTGGCAAAGCCAGTGCCTTTCCAGGAAAATTTCGAAGCGTACAGTTTCCCACCATCGGACTGGACATACAATCCGACCTTCGGTTTTTCAGTGACAGACCAGCACAATAACATCTCCAAAGTGTTGGCTTTCAATCTGTATGCCGGAAACCCGGAGTTCACCGCAGATATGCCCCGATTAGGCAATATCCGTCAAGGCGACTCGTTAAGATTTTCCTATCGAATTACGAATTTTGATTCGCAGGGTCAAGTGCCTACCATTTTACAAGGCGGCACCAAAATAGAAATTCAGGTTTCTACGGATTGTGGAATGACCTATCAGACCATCAATACAATCTCCTCTTTCAACCACAGCCCAACGATCCTGTTGCGCACCCGGAAACTCAGTTTGGATGCCTTTGTTGGTCAAGCCATCAAAATCCGCTTCCACGGTATCTGGGGCGCGAGCGATTTCTATTTCGATCTGGATAATATCAACCTGCTCTCTTGTGCAGGCGACATGGACTTGACGGCGGAAGTAACCCCTGCCACCCCCAATATATTTGATGGTTCAGCCACCATAAATATTGGCTTAGGCAACCCGCCTTACACCTTCATCTGGAGCAATGGCAATACCGGGCAAACTGCAACAAACCTTGCAGCAGGAGCTTATACGGTCACCGTCTTGGATGCTTTTGGTTGCTCGGATACCCTTAGTTTCAATTTGGGCACTTCTGCTACGAATGACGTGGGGAATTTCGCCGGCATTTCACTTTTCCCAAATCCCACGAGCGGTTTGGCCACACTTCAGGCGAGTTTCGATCACCCGATGGAGGCCCAAGTCGAAATCCTCAATCCACTTGGCCAACGGGTTTGGTTTATTTCAACTGGCGAAACGGACAGTTTTTCACAGCCGCTTGATTTAGGCAGTTTGCCTACTGGACTTTATCTGGTGCGGCTTTCTGCGGAAGGGCGGACGATTACGCGGAAGTTAGTGAAGGAGTAAAGCCTATTTGCCATTGGCGAGATAATACGCGGGGCCCGATTGGCAGGCCCCGCCGAGCAAACGCATGAATATTGAGCGTTTGCCCTGCCCCTCCGTCAGACAGCGAGGAGTCGGCCTGATCCAACCGAAAGTGTACTTTTCCCAAACCTCCGAAGGCTTGGGCTTTAATGCAATCAAATTCCAGCGATCCGATTTGTCAAGGTATAGCCAACCCATCGCTGTTTTTGTCCAATTAGGGCAATCGCATTACCTTCGCCAACCAAGCAACAAAAAAAAGTAGCTATGTTCAAAAAAACTTCCCTTTCCTTCCTGCTTTGCCTTTTTCTTGCAAATATGATTCAGGCGCAAAACACCCCGTATTTCAAATCTGTTTCGACAGAAAAAATATCCGGCACAGAAGGTGTTGCAGCAACAACATTGCCCAAAAAATTCGATGCTTTTCAATTGGATGAAGCGGGCCTGAGAACTGCCCTGGAAATGGCACCCTGGGAATTCACCGCAGAAGCTGCGCGCAACAAGTGTGTGATCAGTATCCCTATGGGCAATGGCAAAATGGAGCAGTTCTCCGTCTGGCGCGTCGCCATGTTGGATGCCGAGTTTGCAGCGGCTTGTCCATACCTCCTTACTTATGCAGGGGTTTCGTTGGCAGACTCTCGGCGTTCGGTTCGTTTCAGTACCACACTTCGGGGCTTTCGGGCAATGGTAATGCAGCCTGATTTTGGCACTGCTATGATACAACCCGTGTCCCCCGGAAAATCTAATAGTTTGTACCTCGTCTATGACCATGCCGATGCTCCAGACGACGGACAGATAGCCTTTCAAACGGGAATGACTCCCAATGGCACCGTTTGGTTTGGCAATGATGGGAAGCGTTTCGCACCGCCTGCCGAAGATCGCGGGCAAGAGCTTGACCCGGTGCAACTCAAGGTGTTTCGATTTTGTGTCGCAGCGGTAGGCGAATTCACACAGGATCACGGGGGAACCAAACCACTGGCGCTTTCGGCGGTGACGGAATACACCAATTTAGTGAGTGCGATTTTTGAGCGAGATATTGATCTTAGGCTTCAGTTAACCGCAGCTACACAGTATGTAATGTTTACGAATCCTGATACAGATCCTTATCCTGGCCCTGGCAATGAGGACTACATGTCACAAAATCCGGCGGTACTCAATCAGTACACTAACCTAAACTCGCACGATCTAGGCCATGTATTTATTCGTGGCGGCGGCGGTGTGGCTGGAGGATATGCCTGTTTGGCCAGTAAGGGGCGTGGCTGTTCAGCGGGCAGCCTTGTAAGTTCAAATAACTATGGTGATCGCTTTCTCTACGTGATAGGTCAGGAGGTCGGTCACCAGGTGGGTGGTAGCCATAGTTGGAATTTTTGCGGTGATTTAGGCAATACTAACCGATATAGCGGGACGGCTTATGAGCCAGGTAGTGGAAGCACGATTATGTCTTATGCCGGCTGCAATCCAGGTGCTATTCAGGCGACC
Organism: Chitinophagales bacterium; assembly: GCA_038327555.1. Taxonomy (GTDB): domain Bacteria; phylum Bacteroidota; class Bacteroidia; order Chitinophagales; family Saprospiraceae; genus M3007. The sequence continues at coordinate 10,817 of JBBQLD010000026.1, read as the reverse complement.
GCCGACTTATACTATCACGCAGGAAGTATTGAGGAAATAAAAAGTTTTGTGGCCAATGCTACTTGCGGGTCTTGGGTGATAACTTCGAACACGGCACCAATGGTAACGCTGCCTTATCAGGACAATTTCAACATCCCGATTTCAACGCCATTTGAACTGAAGGGTTCAGCGGTTGATCCCGATGGAGATGCACTCAGCTACTCCTGGGAAGGTATGGATTATGGGCCAGAAAGCCCGCTGGGTTCTCCGGTGGGCAATACCGCTATTTTCCGGAGTTGGCCTGCCATTGATGTCCCAAACCGCTACTTCCCAAAGCTCAGTACTATTTTGGCCAATGGTTCTAATGACGCGGAGCAACTTCCAACCTATACCCGGGATCTGACTTTTCGCTTTACAGCCCGCGACAACAAACCTGATGGTGGTGGTGTCGACTGGGCAGATGTGGCCTTCAAAGCGGTGGAGGTTGCCGGGCCATTTTTGGTACTTTCGCCCAACAACGCAAGTACGATATGGCGCGTAGGCGAGCTGACCGAAGTGAAATGGGATGTAGCCAACACCAACGCAGTCCCCGTCAATTGTCAAAAGGTGAACATTCTCCTTAGTAAAGACGGCGGCCAAACTTACCCGATAACGCTGTCCGCAAATACAGAGAATGATGGCAGCCAATATGTAGTGGTACCCAATGAGTTGACGGGTATTGCACGAGTTCGGGTAGAAGCTGCAGACAATGTGTTCTTTGATCTTTCCAATGCCAATTTCAAAATCCAAAACCCAAATCAAGCTTCCTTGACCCTGGGGCTTTCGGCGGATGGCGCCACGATTTGTTTGCCCGATAACTTCAGCACACAGATCAATACTGCATCGGTCTTGGGCTTTAATACCCCTGTTTCGCTTGATCTTGTAGGAAGTTTGCCACCGGGCGCTACGGCTTCTTTCAGCGCGACCAACCTCAACCCCGGCGAAAGTAGCCTCTTGAGTATAAACCTACAATCGGTGGTGGTTGAAGGGAGTTTCAACTTTACACTTCGGGCTATCTCGGGCACGGATACCTTTCTGCGTCCGATAACGCTGTTTCTGCGCCGCAATGATTTTACAGGTTTTGCGCTTCAGATACCTGCAAATGGCACTACAAATCTTGGGCTTGTGCAAACGCTTCGCTGGAGCAAGGGCCTTGATGCGGACAATTATGATGTGCAATTTTCTGATAGTCCTGCGTTTACCACAATCCTTGCTTCTGCCTCTGCTACCACGCAGGATTCTTTAAAAATCAGTTTTTTATTGGAAAAAGGAAAAGCTTACTTCTGGCGGGTTCGACCAAGAAATGAGTGTGGCGTAAGCAATTGGCTAGCTCCATTTTTCTTTTCCACTTTTGCGGAAGACTGCCTGAGTTTTACTGCAAACGACTTGCCCAAGGGCATTTCGGCGAACGGTACGCCTACCATAGAATCTAAAATAACCGTGGTACAAGGGGGGATTATTAGCGACATAGTGGTGAGTAAAATCGAAGGTTTCCACGATTATTTTAAAGATTTAGAGGCACACCTGATCAGCCCACAAGGCACGGATGTGCTGCTTTGGAAGGATCGTTGCGGCAATTTCAATGGTGGCTTTAACTTTGGGCTTTCGGATGCTTCGCCGAGCGGGTTTGCTTGCCCTCCACCGTCGGGAGGATCAATCCACAAACCACAAAGCCCGCTTGCACCTATCATTGGACAAAATTCTACTGGGATTTGGACGCTACGGGTGAAGGACAAAGTGTCAACCGCGGGTGGCTCCTTGTCTACTTTCAAACTTCAGTTTTGCCAGTCCGTCAGTATCCAGCCTCCGTATCTGGTAAACAACATTGTAATGCCCTTGCCAATTGGGGCCAATCGAGTTATCACACCTGATTTCTTGCTGGTTGAAGACCCGAATAACGTCCATGTCCAACTTGTTTTCACCCTGATGACCATACCACAACGAGGGCTGCTTGCCAAAGACGGTTTTGGGGAATTGAAACCTGGCGACCAGTTTACACAAGCCGATATTGATGGAGGCTTGATTCGATTTTTCGATTATGGCATCAATAGCGACCCTGATGGATTCCAATTCGTTGTAGAAGATGGCGAAGGAGGCTTCTTGGGTACGCCCAAGTTTATAGCACAACCCGTAGTTGGCACGCAAAATATTGATCTTAAAGCAATTGACTTCTCGATTTTCCCGAATCCGGCAGGAAACTCAGTTTGGGTAGCTTTTGGTCAGGCCTTAGAATCGGTTGCAAAAGTGAGCCTTTTCAACATGGCCGGTCAATTGGTTCGTACCGAAAATATGGCCTTCGGACAGGAGCGGCTGCAGATCGAATTGGCTAGTTTCCCAAGGGGCATTTATGTTGTGCGTGTGGAGACGGAGACTGGTGCCGGGGTGCGGAAATTGGTTGTGGAATAGTTTTCACCCACCCCCGATTTCCGTTTGAATTATGCAATCACCGTATCTTTGCCAACCGGTTTAAATTTGAAATTCCGGGGTACACTTTTCATACATGAACAACAAACTCAAATTACTACTGCTCTCCCCTTTCTTTGCGCTGACGCTTGTGCAAGCTCAGGCCAATTACTTCGACATTGCGAAGAATATGGAGATTTTTGCCAATGCTTACCGGGAAGTGAATCATTCCTACGTAGATGCACTCGATCCCAATCAGGTGATGCGCCGGGGCATGGACGCGATGCTTGAAGGGCTCGACCCATTCACCAATTATATTTCTGAAACCGACATCGAAGCATACCGCATTCAAGTGGACGGCAAATACAATGGCTTGGGTGCTACTGGCGAGCGTGTAGGGGATTACGTGGTACTCGTGGAGATTATCGAGAACAGCCCAGCCCACAAGGCCGGCCTGAAAGTTGGCGACGCGCTGGTGAGCATTGACGGTCAGAGTGCAAAAGGCCGCACCGAACAGCAGGTACAGGATTTTTTGCGTGGTTTTCCAGGCACCAAAACCAATTTGATTATCCGACGCCCGGGAGAAGACAAAGACCTGAAGATCACCCTGGAACGCGGCGAAGTTATTATTCCAAATGTGCCACACTCTGGCCTCGTAGCAGATGGAATTGGGTATGTTAACCTTACCACATTCACGGAGAACGCAGCTCAAAATGTAGCCGATGCCTTGGTCAACCTGAAAAAAAAGAACCCTGGTCTTAAAGGCATCATTTTGGATTTACGCCACAATGGCGGTGGCCTTTTAAACGAAGCGGTCAATCTTGTCAACGTTTTTGTCCCCAAAGGCGAACTCGTGGCAAGCACCCGCGGTAAAGTGCCAGAATGGGATCTTAGTTTACGTACTCAAGGCACGCCGACAGACAAAGACATTCCACTCGTGGTCTTGATGGATAAAATGAGCGCTTCGGCCAGTGAAGTTACCGCCGGGGCTTTGCAAGACCTGGATCGTGGTATTGTCATGGGACAACTCAGCTACGGTAAGGGGCTGGTGCAAAACACTAAAGAACTTGGCTACAACGCCCGCATCAAACTTACCACAGCAAAATATTACGTGCCTTCAGGTCGCTGTATTCAATCGGTAAGGTATAAAGATGGCGTGCCGGTTGATATTCCTGAATCCGAGCGGGCACAATTCAAAACCCGCAATGGCCGCATTGTACTCGATGGTGGCGGAATTAAACCAGACATTAATTTGCCGCATGACACGGCGATGGGCGTGGTAAAAGCCCTGCTTGATCAAAATATCGTTTTTGATTATGCCACTCAATTTGCCCAAAAGCGACCATCCATTGATTCGATTGAGATTTTTGAGTTCACCGATTTTGATGGTTTTTCTACATTCGTTCAATCCAAAAACTTTGATTATCAGACCCTTTCAGAGAAAAAATTGTCCGAATTACGTGAAACAGCCACACGTGAAAACTGGCCGCTCGAGCAGGAAATCCAAGCTTTAGAAAGCAAAATAAAGGCTGAAAAGAAGGGCGAACTCGTCAAACAGCGTGACCGAATTCTTCATGAAATTGAGCAAGAAATAGTGGGCCGTTACTACTTTCAGCGAGGCAAAGTGCGCAAAAATCTCGTGAATGACCCCGAAGTAAAGGAGGCTGTAAAATTGTTGAACGACACAGCCCGATACAATTCGATTTTGTCGGGAAAGTAGCGGGGGGCATTGATCGTCATTATGGTCATTTTCGTCATTATGGTCATTGGGTCATTTTATTGAAACGCCCAATGACCATAATGACGACCAATGACGAAAATGACGACTAATGACGACCAATGCTTGTTAAGGTTTCCTCAAAAAGAATTTGTTTTAAGATAAACCCTTTACTTTTGAATTCGTTTTAAAGATAGCATTCTCTCACATTCAAAATCACATAAATTTTTACTCATGAAAAAAGCGATTTTCTTCTTCGCATTCTTCCTTACCGTTGGCATCGTATCTGCTGACGCGCAATGCAGCAGCGCATCTGCTGGTAAATCTTGCTGCGCAGGCAAAGCTGCTAAAGCTGCTTCCTCTGATGCTAACATCGAAAAGCGTCAAGCTGAAGACGGCTCTATCGCTTATGTACGCAAAGAAGCTGATGCTCAAGGTAGCGTCAAGTTTGTAAGCGTAAAATATGACGAGGCTTCTAACGCATTCGTCAATGTTGCACCAAAAGCTGCTGCTAGCACCACAGAAGGCATGGCTAAAAAGTCTTGCTCTGCTGCTGAAATGAAAGCATGCGCTCCTTCTGAAAAGAAAGCATGCGCTGGTGGAGCTGCCGGAGGCAAATCCTGCTGCGCTAAGCCAGCCGGTGCTGCTGCTACAGAGAAAAAAGCTGAGCAGTAATCTGTTGCTCAACGCCATAAAAAAGCCGTTCGGAGGGATCTCTGAACGGCTTTTTTTGTACCAATGAATACTTGAAACCAAAAACTTGCACCTCGTTTTACTTCAACGAACCAAGCCCAGTAATATCTCTTACCTCTCGTAGCGTCTTCTGCGCTCGTTTCCGTGTTTCTGCACTGGCCTCTTGGATTTGATCCTTAACGTTTTTCTGGTCGGCCTGAATTTCAGTCAATCGCTCGCGGAATGGAGTGATAAGCCCAATAACAGCATTCGAAACAGCTTCTTTCAAGTCACTATATCGAAGTGCTTCCGATTGGTAATCAGCCATCAAGGCATTATGTGCGGCCATATCGCCACAGGCACGGAGGAGCTCAAACAGGTTTTTTACACCCGCGCTCATTTCTCCTGCTAAGGCTTCGCCTGTGTCTGTTACTGCAGATTTGATTTGTTTTCGCACGCGGCTTTCCTCCCCAAAAAGGTTGATGTAGTGTTTTTCGCCGAGGCTTTTGCTCATCTTTTTGTTGGGATCAGCGGGCGAAAGGATTTTGGGCGTTTCAGTAAAAAGTGGTGCGGGATGTTCAAAATATTCCTTTCCAAATTGATGATTGAAACGTTGAGCTATGTTACGAGAAAGCTCCAAATGCTGTTCCTGATCTTTACCAATTGGAACAAAATCTGCGTGATAGATCAATATATCTGCCGCTTGAAGCACAGGATAGGCAAATAGGCCAACGCTCACAAAGGCATCTTTATCTGTTTCGTGCAGCTGATCGGTTTTATCCTTGAACTGCGTCATACGCGTCAGTTCTCCATAGCCAGTTGTACAGTTGAGGATCCAGGACAATTCAACGTGCTCCGGCACTAAACTTTGAATAAACAGATTTTCAGGTTTGATCCCACAGGCCAATAGGTAGAAAACCATTTTCCAGGTATTCTCGCGGAGTTCGCTGGCATTATAAGGCATCGTCATGGAATGGTAGTCCACTACCCCGTAAAGGCATTTGTAGTCGTCCTGAAGGCGCACCCAATTTTGAACCGCACCAAAGTAGTTGCCAAGATGGAGGTCGCCCGTAGGCTGAATGCAGGAGAGTACGTTTTTCATAGCTCAAATATGCCGGAACGCTGTTCCGGCGCTACCCCGGCACAAATGTTCCAGGGTGCGTTAAATGGAAGCAATAACGGAAATTTCGATGTTCACGAACTTGGGCAGTTCTGACACCTGAACCAGTTCACGTGCTGGCGCGAATTCTGGTTTGAAATATTCTCCATACACTACATTAATTCGGCCAAAAAGGTTCATGTCTTTGACGAATACAGAAGCTTTCAGTACTTTTTCAAGGGAACTGCCGCCAGCTTCCACAATTGCTTTCACGTTTTGCAGCACTCGATGCGTTTCTGCTTCGATATTGTCCAGAACCAAGTCGTTGGTAGCAGGATCAATGGCAATTTGGCCCGACACAAAAAGGAGTCCATTGTGTGCAACAGCTTGATTATAAGGCCCAATGGGCAAGGGAGCGGAGGGAGTATTGACGAGTTGCTTCATTTTGTGGATTTGTGGATTTGTGTATTTGGTGATTTGTTTAGCCCAAGCATGGTGTTCGTATTATCTTGGAGATAAAAATGAAAGCCAAGCTTGGGCTAAACAAATCATCAAAACAACTAACCAAAAAAAACAGAAAAAGCCCCAATAATCCCGACCTGCGGAATTGGAGCCTCCTCAATTGCCTACTAAAAAAGGCAATCTATTCCTCAGCTGCTGCTCGGGCTTTGCCCGGCACCAATACTTGACCACGATAGAACAGGTCTCCATCCACGGTGTATGCGTGGTGGAACATGTGGACTTCGCCAGTGGTCTTGCAAGTGCCAAGTGTAGGCATTAATGCGTGGTCGTGTGTGCGGCGAGCGCGCTTACGGCGCTTGGAGTGCCGCCATTTTGGATTTGGCATGACGCTTTGTTCCTTTGTTCACCTGCCGAACGGCAGGAGGATTGTTTGTAGCACTTATACAGGTCTTCAAACAACCGGTTGTGATTCAATTAATTATCGCTATTCAAATCTCGGAGGCTGTCCCAAATTGAATTGGTATCGCTTCCGTCAGCTGTTGATTTCAAGTGCTTTAGCACTTCAAAATTGCAAGGCGGCGCTGGGTCGTTCTCGCAATCGTAGATGTTCGTGATGGGCAAAGCGAGCACTACAAATTCGTAGAGATACTTTGCGACATTGAACATGGGTGCATCCCGATGCAGGAAAATCACCTCGTCGTCCAGCTCAATGTTTTCTTCTCCAAATTTCACAATAAGTTGTCGTTCGTCTTCGATCGGCAACTCAATTATGGCGGTGCATCGGTCACATTCAGCTTTTATGAACCCCTCCAAGGTAAAATTGAAGAGCATCATGTCAGATCGTTTGTCCAGTTCGAGTTCAAAAAGAACTTTGCCTTCTTGCACAGGCGAATCTTCGAACTGAGCGAAAAAAGCGCTGTCAACTTCAAACTTGAAATGATGTACGTCTATTTTCAACCCTTGAATGGGTAAAGCGTACGCAACAAAAGCGTCCATTAACTAGGCTGTTTTTCAAAACGGGCGGCAAAAGTAGGAACTCTTCTCTTTGTGGCAAAGGAAAGTTGAAAACTATTTTAATTCTTCTTTCAAAAACTGTCCCGTCCAGCTCTCTTTCACCTTCGCAACTTCCTCCGGCGTACCACTTGCCACAATCCGCCCTCCCCGAAAACCACCTTCCGGGCCCACATCAATCACGTAGTCAGCCATTTTGACCACATCCAGATTGTGTTCAATGACCACAACGGTATTTCCTTTTTCCACCAGTTTGTTCAACACCGAAAGCAATTGCCGAATGTCCTCAAAGTGCAAGCCCGTGGTCGGTTCGTCGAGGATATAAATGGTGCGGCCCGTGTCTTTTTTGGATAGTTCTTCTGCAAGTTTTACACGCTGGGCTTCTCCACCAGAGAGTGTGGTGGCCTGTTGTCCGAGGGTGATGTAGCCGAGCCCAACATCTTGTAAAGTTTTGATTCTCCGATAGATATTCGGAATAGGTTGAAAGAATTCGGCAGCCTCGTTGATGGTCATATCCAGCACATCACTGATGCTTTTGCCTTTGTACAGGACTTCCAAGGTTTCGCGGTTGTACCGACGGCCCTGGCAGCGTTCACAGTGCACTTGCACGTCTGGAAGGAAGTTCATTTCAATGGTACGCAAGCCTGCGCCTTCGCAGACGTCGCAGCGGCCTCCTTTTACATTGAAGGAAAAACGCCCGTTGGCATAGCCCCGGATTTTGGCTTCAGGTGTGTCGGCAAAAAGTTTTCTGATGTCGCCAAAAACGTTGGTATACGTGGCTGGGTTGCTGCGCGGGGTACGGCCAATGGCACTCTGGTCAATTTCGATCACCTTGTCTAGCAGATCCAGGCCATTTATTTTCTCGTATTTAAGGGGTCTTTTTAGGCTATTGTGGAAATGGCTTTGAAGAATCGGGTACAAGGTTTCGTTGATCAGCGAGGATTTTCCAGAACCGCTCACGCCGGTGACACACACAAAAGTGCCTAAGGGAATACGCAGGGTAACATTTTTCAGGTTGTGGCCAATACAACCTTCCAGCTCAAGCCATTGATCTTTGCTTGTTCGGCGGACCTTTGGAATGTCAAGTTTAGATCGACCAGCGAGGTAGTCGGAGGTGGCTGTAGGATTTTTCAAAAAATCTGCTGGTTTGCCGATGTCTACGATTTGGCCGCCGTGTTTGCCCGCTCCCGGCCCGAGGTCAATGAGATAATCGGATTCCAGCATGATATCGCGGTCATGTTCCACCACAAGCACGGTATTACCGATATCACGCAGGTTTTTGAGGGCTTCGATAAGACGGTGGTTGTCGCGCTGGTGCAGGCCAATGCTAGGTTCATCGAGGATATAGGTAATGCCTGTCAGTTGCGAGCCAATTTGGGTAGCTAGCCGAATGCGCTGACCTTCACCACCGGAAAGTGACCGCGCCGGGCGATTGAGTGCGAGGTAATCGAGGCCTACTTGCAGGAGGAATTTAAGTCGAAATCGGATTTCTTTCAGCACGTCTTTGGCAATGGCTCGTTGCCGTTCGCTCAATTGCTCATCTACATTTTCCAGGGCGGTGTGCAGCTCCGCCAGATCCATTCCGGCCAATTCAGCAATGTTGAACTCGGCAATTTTGAACCACAAGCTTTCTTTTTTCAGGCGTGTGCCCGCACAATCCGGGCAAGGCACAATGGCAATAAAATCTTCGGCCCATTGACGGGCTTTTTCGCTGGTAGCATCGGCGTATTGGCGCTTGAGCACATTGAGAAGGCCATCGAAAGCCATATCGTAACTCCATTCTTCACTGCCCCAGGTCATGTCTACTTTAATCTCGTCGCCGCCATGGAGAATAGCATTCAGGACGGTTTCAGGCAGGTCTTTGACTGGTGTGCTAAACGAAAAGTTGTGTATTTTGGCTAAGGCGCGGAGTTGTTTGAACAGCATGTTTTCGCGCACTTCTCCTAGGGGAACTATAGCCACCTCGTTGATACTCTTTGTCTTATCTGGAATTACCCGCGCCATGTCTACCTCATGAATTTCGCCCAGACCTTTGCAATGTGGGCACATGCCGTAAGGCGAGTTGAAGGAAAATGAATTGGGGGAAGGTTCGTCGTAAGAGAGGCCAGTTTCGGCGCACATCAGGTTTTTGGAGTAGGCAGAAATTGCGCTTTGGTGTTCATCGTTTATTGTTCCAGCTTCATCATTCAGTTCCAGGTCTAACACTTGCACCAGCCCATCGCCTAATCTCAGGGACATACTTAGGCTTTCTGCCAGTCGCTCGTTGCGGTCATCACCAACCTTCAGACGGTCTACAACAATCTCAATATCGTGGATTTTGTATCGATCCAGTTGCATGGCTGGTGTAATCTCCAACAGCTCGCCGTCTACTCGAACACGGGTGTAGCCCTGCTTGCGGATTTGCTCAAAAAGCTCACGGTAATGGCCTTTTCGGGAGCGTACCACTGGAGCGAGCAGGGCGATTTTCCGGCCTGTATACCGCTCTGTGATGTTTTGTACAATCTGCTCTTCGGTATATTTTACCATCTTTTTACCCGTCGCGTAGGAATATGCCTCCCCCGCTCGGGCAAACAGCAATCGCAAGAAATCGTACACCTCGGTCACGGTGCCCACCGTGGATCGAGGGTTGCGTCCGGTAGTTTTTTGCTCTATGGAAATAACCGGAGAAAGGCCGGTGATCTGATCTACATCAGGGCGTTCCATCTCTCCGATAAACTGGCGTGCATAACTAGAAAGAGTTTCCATAAAACGCCGTTGGCCTTCGGCATAAATGGTATCAAAGGCCAGGCTGGATTTGCCCGAGCCACTGACTCCGGTGATCACGACCAGTTGGTTGCGCGGGATACGCACGTCCACGTTTTTCAAATTGTGGGCACGCGCACCGATAACTTCGATGAATTGGTGATTGATGAGTTGCTGATCGGTGACAGGTGATTGGTTGTCACTTACTGCAACACCGATTGGAGGAGCTATTTGAGTCTTTGCTTTTGCCATTTCGAGCGTGAAAACAACTTGGATGCTGGTTGGTTTTCGCGAAAATGCAAAAGTAGGAGAGTTTCGATAAAAAAAACGAATTGTTTTAAAAATTGTCTTTGGAGAAAGGTTTCTTAACCGTGTTCTGGCAAATCACTGCTTCATCAGACTCCCATCCATACCCAACAATCCCATCATCCAGGAATACTCCAAAGCACGTTCTTCCAGCCTCTTAAATCGACCGGACGAACCACCATGTGAGCCTGTCATATTCGTTTTGAAAAGCAGCAAATTGTTATCTGTTTTCAAGTCACGCAAGCGGGCTACATATTTAGCGGGCTCAAAGTATTGTACCTGAGAGTCCGCGAAAGAGGTCAGTACCAACAGATTGGGGTAATTCCCCTTTTTCATATTGTCGTAAGGGGAGTAAGATTTCATGTAATCGTACTCGACTTTGTTTGC
>JBBQLD010000025.1:0-20056 GCA_038327555.1 Chitinophagales bacterium | reverse complement strand
CCGCCTATTCCTGGAGGTTGGCAAACTACTTTATGGCAAATTGAATACCCCAAAATTGCCGACATTCAACCCGCACAAAAAGCCTACATCCAACAGTGGATTACGGAGTTTGAAACGATCATGGACTCTAGCAATTTTGCCGACCCCGTCATTGGATATCCCAAATATATTGATGTTCAATCTTTTGTGGATTTTACCTTACTCAATGAATTGGCCAAATGTGTGGATGCCTATCGCATTAGCACATTTTTGTACAAGGACAAGGACAGCAACGACCCTCGCCTTCACGCTGGGCCAATATGGGATTTCAACATCGCACTTGGCAACGCGGGGTATTGTACCGCAGACAACCCCGAAGGTTGGATCATTGATTTCAATCAATACTGCCCTGATGATAGCTGGGTAGTCCAGTTTTGGTGGAAAAAATGTGGGAAGACCCTTCCTATCGCAGCCTTTTGAAACAGCGTTGGGTCGAGCTTCGCGCCGGGCCGCTTTCCAATGGAAAAGTATTTAACTTGCTAGACTCGCTTTCAGGCCAATTGCTAGACGCACAGCAACGCAATTTCGAGCGTTGGCCAGTCCTAAACGATTGGGTATGGCCCAATGTATTTTGTTGCGGTAGCTACGAGGAACATACCGAATTCCTCCGCCAATGGATGGAATTGCGGCTTCAATGGATGGATGGTGCCGCAAAAACGCTCTATGTCGGCGAATATGAGGCTGAAAAACGCTTCCAAACTCAGGTTTTTCCAAACCCAACTTCCAACGGAATGTTGAAATTCAAATGTTTCACCCATTTCGATGACGCGGTGCTAATCCGCGTTTTTGATGTTGCGGGAAGGTTTGTTCAAGAGATCCAATTTGAACCAGCGTTTAATGGGGAAAACACCTTTGAATGGCGTTATGAAACCTTGCATCCTGGCGCGTATTTTTACGAAACATTGCTCAATGGTCGACGTGAATCCAGCGGCCAAATCTTGGTTGTAAAACAATGAATATAGCCATCATAGGAGGCGGAGCAGCAGGTTTTTTTGCAGCCATCACTTGTGCCGAAGCCAACTCGAGCTGTCGCGTTACCATCTTTGAACGCGGAAAATCAGTGCTCGAAAAGGTGCGGGTGAGCGGTGGCGGTCGTTGCAATGCCACGCATGACTGCTTTGATCCCCGCGAGCTGGTTAAAAATTACCCTCGCGGTAGCCGAGAGTTGTTAGGGCCATTCATGCAATTTGGGCCGGAACAAACTGTCGCCTGGTTCGAACAACGCGGCGTACGTTTAAAGACCGAGGCAGATGGGCGTATGTTTCCGATCACAGATGATTCTCAAACCATTGTAGATTGTCTCACTCGTGCCGCCCATCAGGCAGGCGTCCAGGTTTTGACCAGTACTCGGGTGGATAAAATATCGCGCGAGCCGGGCAATTGCTGGCGGATCGGCTCAGAAATATTTGACAAGATCATGCTCGCCACGGGCAGCAGCACCACCGCCTGGGAATGGCTTCGTGAACTTGGACATACCATCGTTCAGCCAGTGCCCTCGCTATTCACTTTTAATACAAAAGATATCCGTCTCCGAGATTTAGCGGGCGTGTCTGTGCCTATGGCATCGCTGCAGATTCCTGGTACCAAGCTGGCCGCCAATGGGCCACTTTTGGTAACACACTGGGGATTGAGTGGCCCCGCCGTGCTGCGTATTTCGGCTTGGGGCGCCCGTGAATTGAACAAAGAATATTATAAATTTCCCTTGGAAATCAACTTTTTCCCGGACAAGAATATCGAAGGCGTTCTACTTTCTTTTCAAAAAGCAAAAGTTGTAAGTGCTAAAAAGCTGGTGAAGGGCAATCCGCTTTTTACGCTCCCCGCCCGACTCTGGCAGCGGATGGTCGAAGCCGCCGGGATCGGCCCGGAACGCCGTTGGGCAGATCTGACTAAATTGGAATTGCAGACTTTGGCCATGCAAATCTCAGAAGCAAGATTCCTGATCACTGGCAAAAGCACTTTTAAGGAAGAATTTGTGACCGCAGGCGGGGTGGCACTTAAGGAGGTGAATTTTAAGACTTTTGAAAGTAGAATCTGCCCGGGGCTTTTCCTTGCGGGAGAGGTATTGGACATTGACGCCATCACAGGCGGGTTCAATTTTCAAGCGGCTTGGACGGGAGGCTGGCTAGCCGGACAGGCAATGGGGATCGGATGATTGGTTTATTGGTGGATAGGTTGATTGGTTCTCCAGGTCAAATATACCCATCCCATTAAGCTCGCCACAGCAGCAAAGTAAAATACTTCGGCCAAATTCGCGGCGAACCAACCTGCTACCAATGCACCACCACCAATAGCGATTTCCAAAGAAATATACATGGTGGCCAAGGCTCGGCCTTTTCGGCCTGGATCGCCAAGATCAACAGTCCAGGCATTAATTGCGGGAGAAAAAACACCATTCCCCAAGCCAAATAGCACAGAAGCCAGGTAAAGCTGGGGCTTTGAATCTGCCATAGCAAATGCAATCATGGCGATGGCGATCAAAAGGGCGGACGCTTTTAACACCGGTACGCGCCCTAATCTATCCGAGACTTTTCCCGCGGAAAACCGGGTAGAAACACTGGCCAGGGTGAAAATTGTGAAAAAAGTACCCCGATTTTCTACGCCAAGCTTGTCGCTCAAATCTGGCACCAGGGTAAGAATAACGCCGTAACTAATGTAACAACAGATCATCACGACGGCTGCTGGCAAGGCAAGGGGATCGAATACATCTTGTCTGCCAACTTTCAAAAGGGAGAGGCGGAAGGGCTGTTTTTCGCGAAGCGTTTCTGTCAAGCCCATCAAAATCAGCATGGAAAGTACTGCAAAAACTGCCGATGCATAAAACATGGCGTTGATATCATATTGCTTTACCAGCCAACTGCCCAATGGAGGGGAGGAGCTAGCGCCCAGGCTCAGGCAAATGCCAAGGGTACCCATCGCCTCTCCACGGCGCCCATCCGGCACAATATCTGCCACATAAGCCGAGGTGCCAGTGGGTTTAAAGCCCGTTGAAAAACCGTGAAAAAAACGAAGGGCCAAAAAGCCCGAAACGAAAGCCAATTGTGGGTAAAGCAGGCTGCAAACCACACAGGCAAAAGTGCCAATGTACATGACCGGAAGTCGCCCGATCGTGTCAGCGAGTTTTCCACTGAACGGCCTTGAAAGACCCGCTGTAAGGGTAAAAAGCGCAATGATTAAGCCCTTATGTTCCGCCCCGCCCAAGGATGTGAGGTAGGCCGGCAGCTCCGGGATCATCATATTAAAACTGCCCGCAAACAAGGCGTGCGAAAGGCAAAGCAGAAGGAAAGGGCGGGTGTAAAGTGCTTGGTTGGGCGGGAAATTCATGAATGAAGGCTGCTCAATCGCGGAAAAGTATTTTCAAATCAATCGAGAACCCTGCTATAATTTTTGAATGCGCGGTAGAGGCACCTTTGCATTTTTGTATGGAGACGAACTCTTTTTCTACGTTTTCAAAAATCTCTACAAACTTCTTTTTAGGGTCTACCACCCAATATTCACGCACATCATAGAGCTCGTAGATGTACATCTTTTCTTCCAGGTCACTCTTTTTGTTGGAAGAAAGAATCTCAACTACAAGATCTGGCGCACCTTTTATTTTTTTGCCGTCGGCTAAAAGTGTCGGCAAACGGTCTTTTGAAATGAATATAATATCGGGTTGAAACACATTCCCAACATCAAAATAAACGTCCATGGGAGCCACTACAACAATACCCAACTGATTGATTTTTGTGTACCGGTACATTTCACTGGACAATTCCATGGAAACTTCCTGATGTGAAAACTCAGGGGAAGGAGGCATAGTCAAAAGGTTATTGATGAGCTCTGGGTAGGGCGGTCCCTGAGGAAGCAGTGCGAATTCTGCCGCCGTCATCCGTTGACCTATTGGAAACGGAGGATTATTTGCTTGGGCTAAGACTGTGGTTGCACCCATGGTTTTGGTTATTTTTTACAAATGTAAGGATAATTTGTCTTTCAAAAAGCCTTCCAGCACCGCAAGCCCGCGCTCAAAATCACGGTTATTATTCACCACTATATCCGCCTCTTCTTTGTAGGGCAAAATAAACCGTTCGTAAGACGGCAGCACATGGTGTTGGTATTGATACAGCACGTCATCCAGCGGATAACCGCGCTCCACCTGATCGCGTACAATTCGACGGATGATTTTTAGATTTTCCTTGGCGTTCACAAACACCTTCAAATCTAATTGTGCGGCAATCTTTTTATAGTGAAACACAAACAGCCCTTCAATAACAATAACCGGTGCAGATTTGAAGGTCAAAACTTTAGGCTTCTTGTCGGGATTATTAAAAACATGTTCTTCTCGTTCAACTGTTTCGCCAGCAAGAAGCCGCTCCATATCTTGGCGAAATGCCTTTTTGTCAATAGACTTCGGAAGATCAAAATTTTGCCTGCCGTTCTCATCACGAGGTTGCTGACTGATAGGAAAATAATAATCGTCCTGAGACACAATACACATTTCTTCCGCAGAGAAAGACTCGCGTAAACGTTGAATAAAACTTGTTTTGCCACTGCCACTGCCGCCGCAGATTCCGATAAGATATGGTCGCATGTTAGCGTAGATTTTTTATCCTCCTGAGCCATCCCATTCACCAATTTTTAGCAGACAGGAGCGAAGGAGCATTATTTGTTGATCTGTTTATTCGGCGAAAATAGGTGTTCGCTCAAAATTCCCTTCGAAACAAACTCGTCGCGTACTTTGCAGCGCATTTGAGATTCACTACCTAAGCTTTTTTTCATGGATCGTCTTATTGGACTAGTCGGCATTGTTGTTATTCTGGGCATTGCCTTTTTGCTTTCTAACAACCGTAAAGCCATCAATTATCGAACCGTAGGCATGGGCCTTTTGCTGCAAGCCGGGTTGGCCGTATTTATTTTAAAAACCTCGCTCGGACAGGCCATTTTTGGTTGGTTAGGTAAAGCCGTGACCAAAATTCTGGATTTTTCAGTGGAAGGCGCCCGATTTGTTTTTGGCATTTTAGCCGACGACAAGGCCTTTGGGAAGGTCGTTGAAAGCACAGAAAAAACAGTGGGTGCTCAACCTTGGAATGTAGATGGCCTCGGCGATCCAGTCTTTGTGAGCGGATTCATTTTCTTTTTCAAAATTATCCCGACAATCATTTTTGTGGCTTGTCTGGTGAATATTTTTTACCACATCGGCCTCATGCAATGGATTGTAGAAAAACTAGCCAAAGGGCTGAATTACATCATGAAAGTGAGCGGTGCAGAAGCCTTGAGCAATATTTCAAGCGCATTTGTGGGGCAGGTAGAAGCCCAAATTATGATCAAGCCATACCTGAAAGGCATGACCATGTCTGAACTCATGGCTTCTATGACGGGTAGTTTTGCCTGTATTGCCGGAGGCGTTATGGCTGCATATATTGCATTTGGCGTGAAAGCGGAATACCTCATTGCAGCCAGTATCATGGCTGCGCCAGGCGCACTGGCCATTGCTAAAATCATGTGGCCCGAAACGGAGGAATCTGAGACGCAGGGCGTGGTGAAACTCAAAGTAGGCAAACAGCATTCAAACATCGTGGACGCCATTTCCGCAGGTTGCACCGATGGGCTCAAAGTGGGACTCAATGTCTTGGCTATGCTGGTCGGTTTTCTGGCGCTCATCGCACTTATCAACTATCTTTTGGGATCGGCAGGCAGTCTTGCGGGTTTCCCGGAGTTTGGATTGAACAGCATTCTCGGCGGACTTTTTTCAGGTTTTGCTTTTGTAATGGGCGTGCCATGGCATGAGGCTCCACAAGCAGGTGCGCTTATGGGTACAAAGCTGGTTGCCAACGAATTTGTAGCTTATCTTCAGCTCAAGCCCATCATCGACAATCATTTGCTTTCTGAAAAAACCATCGCCATCGTAAGCTTTGCACTTTGTGGCTTTGCGAATTTTGGTTCGGTAGGAATTCAGATTGGGGGCATCTCAGCGTTGGAGCCCAGCCGTCGTGCAGATTTAGCAAAACTGGCATTCAGAGCACTTATCGCGGGCACTTTGGCGAGTTATTTGTCGGCTACCTTGGCGGGACTGCTGTTCTGAGCCTAATTGGAGTTGTATCAAAAGGCTTGAACTTGTGTATACCCCCTAGATTTTTCTCAGCATAACGGTTCAGAATACTTTTAGAAAACGCAGAAAGAAAAACAAACACCATGGGTAAACTGTCCTTTCTATTCGTACCAATAATTTTCGGAGCGGCGTTTTGGGCAATTGACAGCACAATGCCGTTGGCTGGAATTTCGAGCGCAGTAGGGTACTGCACCAGCGACCTTAGTCACCGAAGTATCTTAACAAAGGCCGTAGATTTTTCAGCAAATACATTTGTATCCCCGGCGGTTTTCACAGAAAACGACTCAATCCTTTTTCTGGAAAAACAAAAATATGCCCTTGCAGAAACGACTACTACAGCCAAAACCCTGGCCGTAGCGCGTAGTTTTGTTGGCGCACCTTACGTGACAGGATGCCTCGATCGTACTTCTGAAGAATGCCTGGCGGTAAATCTTTACGAGCTAGATTGTTGGACTTTTGTGGAAAACAGCCTCGCCATTGCACTCGCAGCACCAGGCGATTTTTATGGCTACCGAACTCATTTGCAAGAACTTAGATATTGGGGTGGCCAAGTGAATGGTTATGGCTCCCGCATCCACTATTTTACGGGTTGGCTGCTTCAAAACGAAAAACGTGGTATTCTGGTGGATCTTACCGAAACAATGGGTGGTATTCCTTACCGCAAAAAAATCGGCTATATGTCTGCCCGACCTGCACGGTATCCCAAGGTTAAAGATCCCGAAAACCTACGCTCCATACACGCTGCAGAGCGTCGTATCAATGCGCATCAATGGTTTTACATTCCCAAAAACCGAGTCGCAAAGATGGAGCATCTCATTCAGGAAGGGGATATTGTGTCACTTACTGCATGGAAACCCGAATTGGACATTGCACATCAAGGTTTTGCCGTTAAAATAAACGGGCGAATTCATCTCATGCACGCCTCCTCGCTGCATAAAAAAGTGATTATTTCAAAGCAGCCATTACCGGAATATATTGCCAATCAAGCTGGGCAAACGGGTATTATGGTGGGGCGGCTTAGGTGAAGGACGGTTGGCTTTCGAGTGCTTCGGGAAGATCGAGCGTGATCGTCATCGGCTCGATTGTTTTTTTTCATAGGCATAAAAACGTCCAAAATATGCCGCTTTGCCAGTCCCAGCCTAGTTTTCCTGACAAATTAATCCTTTTTGGTGCATTGAATTCTGCCATTCCGTCAGATTTCCCTGCGTGGCATAACGATTGATAGTTTCATTTACCCGCCGTAGCTTCAGCGTAGGAGGGGTTTCCCGCCAAAGCTTCAGCATAAGTGGGGTATACCCGCCAAAGCTTGCCGTAAGCAGGAACTACGTATTCAACACCCCACCAATTAACCAGTAAACCAATCAACCAATCACTAAAATCTATTCAAGCAAAACATGGGAAAGATAATCGGCATTGACCTCGGTACTACCAACTCCTGCGTCTCCGTCATGGTGGGCAATGAACCTACCGTAATTGCCAACGACGAGGGCGCACGTACCACCCCTTCTGTGGTTGGCTTCTTGGACAATGGCGAGCGCAAAATCGGCGCTCCCGCCAAACGCCAGGCCATCACAAACCCCACCCGTACGGTCGCTTCCATCAAGCGTTTTATGGGTATGCGCCATAGCGAATCCACTTCTGAAATCAGCCGTGTGCCGTACAAAGTCGTGAAAGGCGAAAACGACACCATTCGTGTTGATATAGACGGACGACTCTATACGCCGCAGGAAGTCAGTGCAATGACCCTGCAAAAAATGAAAAAGATCGCCGAAGATTACCTCGGCGAAACGGTCACAGAAGCAGTCATCACAGTGCCTGCTTACTTCAATGACTCTCAGCGTCAAGCCACCAAAGAGGCTGGTGCCATTGCAGGGCTTGACGTAAAACGTATCGTGAACGAACCAACTGCAGCTGCCTTGGCCTATGGCTTGGATAAGCGTGACAAAGACATGAGAATCGCAGTGTATGACTTGGGCGGTGGTACATTTGACATCTCGGTACTCGAACTAGGCGGCGGTGTTTTTGAAGTAAAATCAACCAACGGTGATACACACCTGGGGGGTGACGACTTTGACCAAACCATCATCGAATGGTTGGCCGACGAATTCAAGCGTCAGGAAAATATTGACCTCCGCAAAGACCCAATGGCACTTCAACGCCTTAAAGAAGCTGCAGAAAAAGCCAAAATCGAACTTTCAAGCGGATCAGAAACTGAAATCAACCTCCCATACATCACAGCAGTAGATGGTGTGCCAAAGCACTTGGTGGTCAAGTTAAGCCGCGCCAAATTCGAGCAAATGACTGACGCACTCGTGCAGCGCACCCTTGAGCCTTGTCGTAAAGCGCTCAAAGACGCTGGTATGAAACCCAACGAGGTGGACGAGGTAATTCTCGTGGGCGGTTCTACCCGTATCCCACGGATTCAGGAAGAAGTCGAAAAGTTTTTTGGCAAAAAACCTAATCGCTCCGTAAACCCCGATGAAGTGGTGGCCATTGGTGCAGCCGTACAAGGTGGTGTACTCAGCGGCGCAGTTACAGATATACTGCTTCTCGATGTTACCCCGCTTTCGCTCGGTATTGAAACCATGGGCAATATCTACGACGTGGTAATTGAAGCCAATACGACCGTGCCGACCAAGAAGTCGAAAACATACTCGACAGCTTCAGACAATCAACCACAGGTAGAGATTCATATCTTGCAAGGCGAACGTCCGATGGCGCGCGACAACCGCTCCGTGGGTCGTTTCATCCTCAACGATCTTCCACCTGCTCCACGTGGCGTTCCACAAATCGAAGTTATTTTCGACATGGATGCTAACGGTATCCTCAGCGTAACGGCTGTAGATAAAGGCACTGGCAAACAACAGAATATTCGTATCGAAGCCAGCACAGGCTTGAGCAAAGACGAAATTGCTCGCATGAAAGCCGAGGCACAAGCCAATGCTGAAACCGACCGCGAAACCCGCGAACGCGCTGAAAAACTCAATGCTGCTGACTCGCTCATTTTCCAAACCGAGAAGCAACTCAAAGAATTCGGCGATAAAGTACCCGCCAACCACAAAGAGATTATCGAAAAAGCACTCGATGAACTCCGGGAGGCGCATAAGTCACAAGACATCGCTCGGCTTGACACGGCACAGGCGGCCCTTACAGAAGCTTGGAATGCTGCCAGTCAGGAGATCTACGCTGCACAACAAGCATCAAGCGGCAACCCCGCTGAAGGTGCCCCTGAAAACCCTTATGGATCTGCCACAGGCGGCCCAGCAGGGGGCGGTGGTGAAGCACAGGATGTGGAGTTTGAGGAAGTGAAGAGCTAAGGAACAAGTTATTTTTTTGCCGTTCCTAAATTGAATTAGAGACTTTTTGAACATATTTGGCCGCTCGGAATTACTTCCGAGCGGCCTTTTTTATTGCTGTTGATCGTATGTCGCGTTCCTAAGGAACGCGACAATAGTAACGTAGTCATTTTAGGTCAGCCATTTTTTCATCAGGTCAGCCTATTTTTCTGCGAATAGTGGTGCTATTTAATGAAAAATAGGGGCCGTATGATGGAACAAAGGGTAGCATCAAATGACTACGTTACTGTTGTTGCGTTCCTTAAATGAAGTTGATTAACGTTCGCTCTTTGGTTTGCTGGCCCCAACTAAACCTACAAGTCTTGAGAAAACAAAGACTAGAAGTGGCCTAACAAGTAGAAATACTACAGCACCCAGTATGGATAAGATAGATCCTATCCCGGTTGGCAGCACCGCACCAAAGGTAAAAGTCATACCAATCACAAAGCCAAGTAAGCATTCTGAGCGATAAATTGGAAAGAAGAGCGCAAGTAGGAGCGCTCCAATAAGCATGTAGAATGGCGGCTCAGAAAACCCCAAAGTAAAAAAGGTTGAAAGCAGTATGCCGAAAATCAGTGCACCAGCGAACCCATAAATTACCGCTTTCGGAATCTGTGTCCTTTCTGGTTTTCCACCCTTATTGCGTATTAGCCTTCTTTGTACGCGATACAATAGAAACCAGGTAAGCACCGGAAGCAAAAGACCTCCCCACCAATTTGAAATTTCAGGTAAGTCTTCGCGAGCCAATATATGATGACTTGGCACCCCTCCATGGTAATGATACCACGCTAATAGCGACCAAATAGCAATGGTTACGATTCCTGTTATATACAGGCGGGTTTTTAAAAAAGAGGTTTCGTTCATAAAATCTGCTTTAGGAACGGGTAAATAATAACTTGTTTTAGTACAGCCAAAGTCCTTTAAGTTACATTCACTTCCGCCAGCGCTCTAAATGCTTCTTAACCCCCTCCTTATGCTCCCGATAAACTTTTGCGCCACGTGTAGCCGTAACGATACTGCAAGGCACTTCCCGGGCCACCTCTCGCTGGGAACAACCCCGGTCGAATGCCTCAAAAATGCGCCAGCGTTCAAGCATCATTGCGCGTTCGTGTTCGGTGAAAGTGAGTTGAAGCAATTCATTAAAGTCACTCTCGCTGAGCGAGGACTGAAAAAGTTGGTATAGCATGGTACAGGAGCGGCGAGAAATTATGGAATAAACGAAAGGCGAACTTTAGGAAATTTTTGAAATTTCCGCTCAAATGTAACACTGTACTGCGACACAAGAAATGGAGAAGCAACCCGTTACACCTACAGCACTCAATCCTTCTCCATCCGCATCGCTTCTTCCACCAATACCCGCCAGAAAGGTTTGATCAAAGGCGGTGCTGCTTGCCCGTTTTGTTTTTGCCACTCACTTTTATCAATTACCACAAGGGGCTTAAGTTTGGCTTTCGCAAGCGCAGCATTGATACCAGCCAAATCTTTTTTGAAAAAGACATCAGCCTTCATGTGGGCTTCTTTGAGCGCTTCACCCTCTGTTTTTTGTCCGTCTAGCACCGATTGCGTAGGCATGTTGTCCGAAAACTCGGTGTATACGTAAAGTCTACCTATGCGAGCACGGAGCTGTCTTTCGCCCGTAATTCCTTTAGACTCGATGTTTTCGGTCAGGGTTTTACGGAAGGCCTCAAGTTTTGTGCTGAGCTGGGTAAGATCCGTTTTCAACTTTTTATCCTTCGCCAGGGTAATCCGTTGGTCTGTGCTGTCTTTCAAATTTTGTACCTGCGCTACGAGTAGGCCGAGGTCTTCTACCATGTCAAAAAGGCCGTCAGAAATGCTTCGTTTTTTGACATAATCCAATTCTGGCTGAAGTGGGTCAGGCACTAATTGGAGTTCTCCTTCATCAATCGTCCCTCCGGCGTTGATTCTAACTTTATAAGTACCAGGCAAGGCCAAGCGGCCAATAAAACCTGCATACACCCCAAATTCGCCTTGTACAAGCACACCTTTAGCCGCCTTGGGCGGAGCAAGACGCATATCCCAGCGAACGAAATTGATGCCCTTGCGCTTCGTTCCAGGCATGGTAGCCACCACTTTACCAGCAGCATCTAGTATATCCACGGTCACATCTCCTGTGCTAAGGCGGTCTTTCAGGTAATATTGGATGGTTGCGGTCTCCGGTGCATTCGGCCCTGCGTACGAATCTGTGTTCGGAAATGCCGAGCCATAATGTCCGCTACTAACCGCTGTAGGGCGGGTGGGGAGCAATGCCGCGTCTTTTTGCAAAACATCCGGGGTGAGGCGGCGCAGTGGAGAAATATCATCCACAATAAAAATGCCTCGACCATGCGTGGCAAGCACTAAATCATTGGTTTTAGGGTGAATTACGATGTCGCGCACCGCCACATATTCTGGCAATTTTGACTTGTAAAGCACCCAGTTTTGGCCGCCGTCTGTACTGATGTAAAGCCCAAATTCAGTGCCCAAAAAAAGCAGGTCACGATTTTCCAAATCCTCGACAATGACGTGGGCATACCCTTGTAACACCTTGTCGCTGCTGATATTCACCCAGGTTTTGCCGGCATCAGAAGATTTAGCCGCGTAGGTTTTTAGGTCGCCAAAAGCATGGTTGTCAAAGGTGGCATACACCACATTGCGATCAAAACGACTGGGCGTTACGCGACTTACCCAGGTACCAACAGGCACGTCCGGGATGTTTTTGGAAATCAGCTCCCAGTTTTTGCCACCATCACGGGTCATTTGGATATTGCCATCGTCACTTCCGGTGAAAATCAGATTTTCATCCATTGGAGATGGCCCAATGCTGAAAATGGTGCAGTGGTTTTCGGCAGACGTATTGTCTACCGTCACGCCTCCACTTTCGGCTTGCTTTTGTTTTTCTTTGTTGTTTGTGGTCAAATCAGGCGAGATCCGCTGCCAGCTATGCCCACGATCTGTAGTTTTGAACAAGTATTGTGCGCCGATATAGAGCGTTTTTGGGTTTTTCACACCCTTTACGAGCGGGGAATTCCAATTCCAACGGTATTTTTCTTCCCCTAAATTGGCTTGAGGCTGAAGGAATTGTGATTGGTTGGTTCGGGTATTCACTTTGGCTACCTCGCCACCTTGGCTTTCGCTAAAAACAATAGAAGGATCCATAGCATCTGGCTGTACCCAAAATCCATCGCCACCGCCCACGTTTTCCCAGTCGCGGTTTTCTATACCGCTTGAACTTTGCGAGGGTCCGCGCCAGGAGCCATTGTCTTGCAATCCGCCATACACATTGTATGGCGACAGGTCATCAATTTGAACATGGTAAAACTGCGATACTGGCAAGGTATTGAGGTGTGTCCAGGTCACGCCCTGATCAAGGCTCATGTACACGCCGCCATCGGTGCCGAGATACAGATGACTGGTATTGTTTGGATTTATCCAAAGGGCATGGTGATCTGAGTGTACCCAGCCGCCAGCATTGGATGCTTCACTGAAAGAATAGCCCCCATCTACACTGGTAGAAAAAGAAAAGGCAGGCCGATACACCCGTTTTGGATCTTTTGGATCCACCACCAAAGTACTGAAGTAGAAAGGCCGAGCCGTTACGTTGTTGTTTGCGCTTTGGTATTTCCAACTTTCTCCGCCATCTGCCGAGATAAGCAAGCTGGTTTTTTCGCTTTCCACAATGGCCAACATATTATCGGGTGCACTGGGCGCAAGGGCGATGGCGATACGGCCAACTTCACCTGTTGGAAGTCCGTTAGAGAGTTTGCGCCAATTTTTGCCACCGTCAGTACTTTTATACAACGCGCTACCAAGGCCGCCTGAAACGAAAGAATAGGGGCTGCGGCGGAATTGCCACATAGAAGCCAGGAGCACATCAGGATTCCGAGGATCCATGATGATATCAGCGCAGCCAGTTTTTTCGTCGGTGTAGAGGATTTTTTCCCAGGTTTTGCCGCCATCTGTGGTTTTGTAAAGACCACGATCGGGGCTGTCGCTCCAAAGTTTGCCGGGCACGGCTACGTAGACCGTGTTGGCATCTGTGGGGTGGAGGATAATTTTGGAGATGTGTTCGGAATTTTCTAGGCCCATACGAGTCCAGTTTCGACCTGCATCGGTAGTTTTATAGATGCCAAGGCCTACGGCGACGCTATTGCGCATATTGCTTTCGCCGGTGCCGGCCCAAACCGTTTCGGGCTTGTTTTGGTCAATGGCGAGGCATCCGACACTCTGCGGGTATTTTTCAAAAACTGGCTCGAACGTTAGTCCGGCTGTGGTTGATTTCCAAATGCCACCACCGGCAGTGCCGACATAAATTATTTTTGTATTGCTATTCACGCCATCAATGGCTGTGATTCGTCCGCCCATGACAGCGGGTCCAATGCTCCGTGCTTCAATTGCTCCAAAGGCTGAAGAACTAAGTTTAGTTTGGGCATTGGCGCCAAAGATTAAAAGGGAAAAGAAAGGAAAGAATACTAGTAATTGTTTCATTTTCAACGACTTAAATGTGTATAAAAAAACCGCAGAAATGCAGATCTGCAGGGTAAGTCTGCTTCTCCGCGCTTCTGCGGTTAAAATTGTAAGGCCACAAAAAAATTACTTGGTAGGCATTGCAAAAACTTTTGCATCCACTAGTGGATTTACCGTGACCGCGGTAACAGTAACGGTAGAACCGCCCATGTTTGGATCATTTTGCTGGATGGTAAAAGGGAACACCAGGCCACCCTGGTTTTTGAAATTAGAATAAGTAGTAGCCGATTCAGATTCTTTTCCATCAATTTCTTCCACACGGATATTCTTGATTTCGTAGTAGGTAGCTGGGTCGAAGAAGGAATATTCCAAACGCTTGCCACCTTTGTCAACTTTGATTTTAATGGCTTCTGTGCCATCTACATCTTCTGTTCCTACATACTCAATGGTATAACCCTTTGCTTTGTACCCGATCAGTGTGCCGTCTACATCTGTCATGTCTTTCATTGACTTAACTTGATCCGCAGTAAGTGGTTCTGGGTCCATTTGGTTGGCAAATGGGTTGGTAGACCAGCCCGCATCACCATTGAGCACTGTGGTCTGGGTCATCCCCATAACAGATACATCCATACGAAGTGATTTGTCGCGAACAGAAAGCATGTTCATCACGATAGCCATTCCAGGAGCACCATCAGCGGAAATTTTAGCCTCGGATTTCACGGCCTCAACGCCAGCCCAATTGTTCCCACCAATGGCAGCAATGTGTTTGGCTACGATTTCTTCAGCATTTTGTGCCTGTGCATAACCGGTGATAAAAATTAGGAATGCTGCAAAAGAGAGCGTTTTTTTCATTGTTGTTGATATTGAATTTGGAAATGTTTTGCCACATCAATGGCGTGTTTTTCGGCCACAAAGGAACGAAGACACCTGTTCGAGTAGCTTAAAAATTAGATAAGAGACGCTAAGGAAGGGACAAAACACCATGTTTTTCATTTTCAAGTAGAATAATAGCAGATAATCGTGGCAAAATATTAGGGCGGTCAAACTTTTTTGACCGCCCATTCTATTCCACGGGTACACTAATATCACAAATTTTCACTTAAGGAACGCGGCACCAATAAATTAGTGATTTTAGGTCAACCAATTTTTAATAAGACGACCCTATTTTTATGCAAATAGTGGGGCTATTTAAAGAAAAATAGCGGCCGTATGATGGAACAAAAGGTGGCATCAAATGACTAAGTTATTGGTGCCGCGTTCCTTAAGAACATGTGTATAATATTTTTGCCCCAGAATCGGGTATATCAATAGCACATTGACGATTGTTGAATGGCTTGCACATTCGCCAAGGCTGACTGAACAGAACGATGTACATCCAGCCAATTGGGGGCACCCAACGCATTTTGACAGTGTATTACAGCACTTTCAGCCAGCCCCATCGGTATATCACAATTGGAGAGTGTAAACGCCAGATGCTCCACGTCATAAAGCAATCGAATAGCATGTTCCAATTTTTGGGACAAAAGATGCAAATCATTGGTGGACAAACCGTCTAACAAGTCCAATTCAGCCATATAAGCATCATGGCGAATCAAATCATTTGGCGTGAACGCCTTCTCCTTACCTACTGTAACTGAAATGGATTGACAGTACCTCGCTGCTGCTTTCATTAACGTCGCTTGCCGCCTTGCCTCTACCGCTCGTTGAAGGTTTGTATTCAAATCTTTCTCTAATCGGTAATTGATGACGTCACACTGTCTTCGCCCGGCCTCCGCAGCAGCTCGAACATTCGTACAATAAAGCCCAGCCATAGCTACAGCATCAAAAACTTGATAACAATCTGTGAGTCTAACGAGGACTTCTATAGGTTCGCTGCCTCGCATCGCGTCATTGAGCAAAGAGTCAATGCGGCCAGATTGACGCGCCACCCATTCCAGTGCTTCCGGTGAATCTGCTTGCGCAAAGGCGGGAACTTGGGCACTAACTTGTTCTACACTAATCATCGCGATCAATATATACTGGATTATCGCTCCTTTTTTCATAGGGATAATTTTTGGGGTGGAGGTTGAAAGGTTCATGTTTATGTTGTAATAGCATTACTATCACAACATAAACTCTTACAATTAAAAGTTGTTCTACTTTTGTTCAACATTTTTAAAAAATCTCTAGACTGCCATGAATCTGCAAATCAGCATCAACCCCAGCCTCAAGCTTGCCCTTCGCGATCCAGAAAGCAGTGCATTGGGTCGAAAAATCGTTCGCGAAGGCATTTTGCTTATGTGTCGACTTGGGTATGAGCAATTTACATTCAAAAAATTGGCAGAAGCTGTAGAAAGCACGGAGGCAAGTATTTATCGGTATTTTGAAAATAAACACCGTTTGCTACTCTATTTCCTCACCTGGTACTGGAATTATGTTGAGTATCAAGCCACCGTTTCACTCCAAAACCTGGATGATCCAAGTATAAAAATTAAAAAAATCATCGAAAT
The DNA here is from genome assembly GCA_038327555.1 of Chitinophagales bacterium. Lineage (GTDB taxonomy): Bacteria > Bacteroidota > Bacteroidia > Chitinophagales > Saprospiraceae > M3007. The sequence continues at coordinate 3,644 of JBBQLD010000025.1, read as the reverse complement.
CCTGACCGTAGAGCTTCCAAACTGGTCGGATGCTTCCGGAATTGACAAAAATGCCCTGCAAGAGATCGTGATCGCAGAAAGCAGCAAAGCCTACCTCACCAAAGAGGTAGACTCCATCAATCGAGAACAATTGTTCAAGCCATACAAAGACCTCTGTAAGCATATTGGACATATATTCAGTGAATATAATCCGGCTTACCCATATCCGCGCTCTCTGGCAAGTACGGTGGTGGAAATGGCGCAGTTTCAGCCTTATTTTATGGTTCACTTGCCTGCACTCACGGATTTTGGCGGCCAACAGGATGGCACTAAGGTAGCGCAGTTTTTAGAAAGCTTGGTATTTGCAGCGCTGAGAGTCCAAGCCGAATAAGACAAGCCGATTTACCCTTTTGGCCAACTTTGCATAGTATTTAGTGTTCTTAGGAAGGGAGAACCATACCTTGTGCCTTTCATTTTCCGCTCTTTCCCCTTGAGGTTTCTTAGGTTTGCCCCGCGCCATGTCCTTAGATAAAATCAAACAACCCATCATAACCGAACTCGATACCTTCGAGATACGCTTCCGTGATTCCGTGAAGAGCAATGTCCCTTTACTGGACAAGATCACCTGGTACATTGTGCAGCGGAAGGGCAAACAGGTACGACCCATGCTTGTGCTGCTCAGCGCAAGGCTTTTTGGCCCAATAGAGGAGCCTACTTACACCGCCGCGTCGATGGTTGAACTGCTCCACACTGCCTCGCTTGTACACGACGATGTAGTGGATGATGCAAACGAACGCCGGGGCTTTTTTTCCATCAATGCCCTTTGGAAAAACAAGATTGCCGTTTTAGTAGGCGACTTTCTTTTGTCACAAGGATTGCTATTATCCGTTAAAAGTCAACAGTTTGTAATCTTGGAACTGGTGAGCCGGGCGGTCAAAGAAATGGCCGAGGGCGAACTCATGCAGATGGAAAAAGCTCGTCGGTTGGATATCAAGGAGGAGGTCTATTTTGAAATCATCCGCCAAAAAACAGCTTCCCTAATTGCAGCAGCCTGTTGTGCTGGCGCAGTAAGTACGGCACCAGGCAACGACGAAATCCGTCAGCGGATGTGGCTCTTTGGCGAAAAAACCGGGATGGCTTTCCAAATCCGCGACGATCTTTTTGACTTTGGCGACGATGATATTGGCAAACCACTAGGCATCGACATCAAAGAAAAAAAGATGACGCTTCCGCTTATTTATGCCCTAAATCAAGCTGAACGCAGCCTACGTCGTCGCATCATCAACATTATAAAAAACGAAAGCCACAAACCAGAAAAGGTAGCTGAAGTAATTCAGTTTGTGCGACAAAGTGGCGGACTGGATTATGCCCGCGAAGCCATGTACCGCTATCGTCAGGAGGCTTTTGATTTGTTGGATGCTGCGCCGGAGAGTCCGGCAAGGCAGTCTTTGCGCGATTTGTTGGTGTTTGTTACGGAGCGGAAGCGGTAGCGTGGGAATGAAACACATAAGTACTATAGATCACATAGTATATTGTTTTTCAAGACTTTATGTGCTATTTTGCCAGTTTATTTCATACGCTTTGATACTGCAAACTCATCTTCCCTTTCCATTTTTTATCCTTAGCAAGTTCCACCAGGCCTTGCTTATTGTTGAAAGCATTTACGTTGCAAGTCATCGGCTCCAATGCAATACTCTCTCGGTGCGGTGGAGTAAACACCTGAAAGAACGGGAATTGAGCCACAGGTGCTTTCATCGTGAGGTATCTGCCATTCCCCTCAAGCATGAGTTGATAGCTGCCGGAGTTCTTTTTGCTTTGGGAACAATTGTCCAACATCGTGTCTTGTACAAACGTATGTGCTTGAATTTCTTGGTATTTTGACCGTCCGCCTGTTGGGATCATCCGTTTATTAATCGTTACTTTCTCACAGGGCGGAACTTGGAGACCGTGGCTATTTGCACCCTCCATAAGCCTAAAATACGGATGCCAGCCAAAGCCAAACGGAATAGGCGCATCATGTAAATTCTCGACTTCAATCTGCATTTCAAATTTGCCCGTATCATGTATGGAAAACTCAATTTCTAAAGAAAATGGGAATGGGTAATAGGGCAAATCGCCTACATAATCGAAGTAGCATCGAATACTCGCAAAGTTTTTGGCCAGAAAAACATACTCCACCTCAAACGCCTCATTTCGCACAAAACCGTGAATGGCGTTGCCCGTGGCTGCGTTGTTGATCGGAAACTGGTAATCTTTGCCCAACCATCTGTATTTCCCCTCATCAAGACGATTGGGGAATGGAAAAAGTATGGCGCTTTTACCCCATTTGCCAGCCGCTAATTCTTCGGGGGTTGTGTATCCGTCGAGAATACTTTGGTCTCCAAATTGAATATCCAGCACATTTGCGCCTACGGCAGGTACAATACTGAAGGAATGGCCCGACAAGGGGTTGATTAGTTTGAAGCAAGTATGTTTGCCGAAAGGGGTTTTGATCAGTTCGTACATAGGAAGGAGGTGTTGTGTAAGGCGTAAATGTATAAATTTGTAAAATATCTTCTGAAAAGAAACCCTGCGTCTTTATCGTTGTTTAATATCGTGAAAATTTTAAAATGAAAGAAATAATTTTAATTTCGCTGCTCACCCTTGGACTTTTTGCCTGCCAATCAGACAAGCCAAAAAGCGCCCCAAGTGCCACCGCGCCAACAGCTAATCAGCTAGAACCCGTTGCTAAAAAGAACATCGTATTCTTTGGTAATAGCCTCACCGCGGCCTATCAGCTCTCGCCCGAACAAGGTTTCACCGCCTTGCTCCAACTCAAGTTAGACGCCTTGGGCCTGCCTTATACTTGCGTGAATGCCGGCCTTAGTGGGGAGACTACTGCCGATGGCGTGAACAGAATCGACTGGGTACTGCAACAGCAAGTGGATATTTTTGTGCTGGAATTGGGCGGAAACGACGCGCTCCGTGGCCTGCCCGTTACGGAGTCTAAAAAAAATCTTCAGGTTATGCTCGAAAAGGTAAAGACCAAATACCCCGCTTGTAAAATTGTTCTGGCTGGTATGCTCGCCCCGCCCAACCTCGGTGCAGCCTACACCAATGCATTTCGCGATATGTATCCCGCGCTGGCAATGAATTCGGGGGCAAAACTTATCCCTTTTCTGCTCGAAAATGTTGGGGGCATCCCCTCACTTAATTTACCCGACGGCATCCACCCCAATGTGGAGGGGCAAAAAATTGTAGCAGAAAATGTTTGGAAGGTGTTGAAACCACTACTGTAAGGAACGCGGTTGGAATAAAGGTGGTCTTCACCATTCTTCCAGTCGCACAGCGATCGTCTCACCCGCTGCACTCAAGGCAAAAGCCGCCTCAGCCCATTTTGGCGCGCGAAATTTTGGTCGAGCATTATTGGAAAACCCATACGGTTCAGTTGGGATGCCGGCCCAATTGGTGTCTAACTTTCCGTTACCATTCAGGTCGTGAAAACAACTAACGGCGTATTGGCCAGGGGGAAAATTACCCATCGATAGTTTTATTGATCCCTTTTGGGCTACAGACACAATCTTGTTGCTCCGCATTTGATCCGTTTTTAAAAATTTACCCTCTTGATCATAAACGGCCACATACAGGTTGCCTTTTGCTTCCCGTAGGTTGCTAAAATTGACCTG
>JBBQLD010000024.1:0-20361 GCA_038327555.1 Chitinophagales bacterium | reverse complement strand
GGGCTTTTTCCTGCGTGGCAATGGTTTTGTCCAATCGGGCAATTTCGCTGTCGAGATTGGTGAAGCCGGACGTTTGTTGCTGGAGGTCAGCCTGGATTTGAAGGAGATCCGTTATGCTGGACACACCGTGTTTTTTCTGGAGTTTGTAGATCACGTTGAGCCGCTCCTGGGCTTCGGCGATGCGCTGTGGATCATGTTCCGTGCCTTCGGCCATGCGTTCGAAATCTTTGGCCAGGTCTTGTAAATCAATAATTGCAGCTTCCATACGCGCACTGAGCGCAGAAAGTTGTGGCGAAAGTTTCCGAGTAGGCGCGATGCTGCGGGCCAATTCCTGAAGTTGGCCCACGAGATTCATTTCGCTTTCTGAAAGGTGGCTATACGCTGCTCCATAACTGCGCTTGATGTCTTCAGCATTGCTGAGTTGAGCAAGTTCGCCTTCGAGGGTTTCTTGTTCTCCTTCGATCAGGTCGGCAGATTGGAGTTCGTCGAGCTGGAAACGCAGGAATTCCATCTCTTTTGCGCCGCTTTGACTGCGTTCGATGAGCTCGGCGAGGCGCTTTTTATCCCCGGCGTATTGCCTGTATCCTTGTTGATATTCTTTGAGCATCGGACCGTTGTCGGCCAAGGCGTCAATCATGCGCAGCTGGAAGTTGACGTTGTGAATGTCGAGGGTATCAAATTGCTGGTGGAGATCAATTAGGTTTTCAGTGAGGCGTTGGAGCACTTGGTTGTTGGCAGGTGTGTCGTTCACGAATGCCCGACTTTTGCCTGTGGGAGAGAGCTCGCGTCGGATGACTACTTCGTGATCATAATCAAGTTCATGCGTATCAAAAAACTCGCGCAAATCATACTCGGACACATCAAAATAAGCTTCGACCACACATTTTTCTGCATCATTGTAGAATACTTTGGTGTCGGCGCGTTCGCCCATGATTAGGCCGAGGGCGCCAAGCAGGATGGATTTTCCCGCGCCGGTTTCGCCGGTAATGATGGTGAGTCGCTCAGAAAAGTTGATTTCGAGTTCGTCTATGAGCGCATAGTTTCGGATGTGTAAGCGTTTCAGCATGGGCTATTGGACAGGGGACATTTTGATACCGGGGGCGAAAATAGTGCAGCTTGACAATTTAATTGCCCTTGATTTAAAATATTTTGTTTTAAATTGTTGATTTTGGTTAGAGGGGTGGCTTATGAGCGTAATTTTTTTGACAGGATTTACAGAATAAACAGGATTAACGGGATTAACGGGATTGGAGCGTGGTATAAATCCTGTCAAAAAAATTGGTTCATGTTGCATAGCGGCTGAAACAAACCCGGTGAAAACGAGTCAACCGGTGAGTTTAAGCCCCAATGCAACATGAGCAAAAAATTACCGCGGCTGCACCACCAAATTCCCTTTTATACTCCCCAATGCTGTTGCCAATCGATATTGGTACACACCCGCAGGCAAATCTGGCAACTTGAGCTCCAAAATTTGTCCACCAGGCAAAATATCGCCTTGGAACAATCGACCCACATTTCGCCCGTCTACGGCGTACAGCTCAAATTGGGCACTCGTGGCCTGGAACACTTGAATATCGAGAAAAACCCGATCCTGTGTCGGATTTGGATACACCCGCGCCGACACGATGCCTTCCAGATTTACAGTATTGCTAATACAGGCCTCTGCAAATATCAACTCAGACGTGCCAGCGCATCCTGCTGTGTTAACCATGCTTACCGTATAATTCCCCGCGATTTCAGCCGACCAAAACTGCCCCGTCGCCGCAGTGAGTTCGACTCCATTGAGGAACCATTGGTAGTTGCTCCCCACAGGCGCTGCCAAATCACAAAGGTTTGTAAGCTGCAATTCCGGAAGGAAAGGAGGGTTAATCTCTACGGTTATGGCATTAGACGGCGGCCCATCGCCACAAAAACCAGAAGTATTGACGCTTGCTGTGTATACCCCGGCAGTGGAAACATAGATGCTGTTACCTGTAGCACCATTTGACCAATGTATTGGACAGCCAGAGCAAATGTCGTTTAATACTTTTAGCTGAATTGAATCACCAGCACACAGGATAACCGTGCCCGATGGGTCAATTATGGCAGTTGGGGGCAGTGGCTCTAGCATGACCTCAACTGCATTGGAGCCAGGGCTTGTGCCACAGCTGTTGGTCAGGGTAGCCGTATAGGTTTCGGAATTGTATACTGTTATGCTTGAAGTTGTACTCCCGTTTGACCAATTTACGATGCAATCCGGACAAACATTATCAATCGAAAGCACTACAGAATCTCCGGGACAAAGTATCCATGTACCTATTGGGACAATACTCGGGGTATTGGGCAAACTTCCCACACTGATGGCGAGCGCGTTTGATGCTTCACTTTCACCACAAATATTGCTAGCCGTGGCCGTGTAGATTCCTGTAGTAGAAACCGGAATGCTCGGGCCAATTTCGCTGTTCGACCAATGCACTTCGCAGTCCGGGCACACATTTAAACCCGAGAGTACAACCGACTCGCCCGGGCACAAAGCCGTATTGCCAGAAGCTTCGACTACGGGTATTGCAGGCAAAGACCCGGTGGTAATTACAACAGGATTGGAACTTGTACTTTCCCCGCAGGTATTTCCAATGGTGGCAGTAAACGTACCTTCTGTAGAAATGGTGATGCTTGGCCCCGACGCGCTATTTGACCAGTTCACGACACAATCTGAACAATTGTTGTCCGCCACGAGCTCGACCGATTCACCAGGACAGAGTACTGTGGAGCCTGAGGCTGTTATCAAAGGTAAATCAGGCGTTAATTTTGTAGTGACAAGGATTGCATTTGAGGCAGGGCTATCCCCGCAAGTATTGTCAAGGGCATTGCGGACAGTAGCGCTAAACATCCCGCTCGTAGAAACGGCAATGCTTGCCCCGGTCTCGCCGTTAGACCAATGCACGATGCAATCTGGACAAACATCAGAAGCCGTGAGTACCACCGACTCGCCAGGGCAAAGGGTCGTTTGGCCGGAAGCCACAAGGACTGGCGCAGCAGGCGTAAGGCTTACGAAACCAGTCACCGGAACGCGCTCACTTTCGCAACCAGAAGTACTTTCTACTTCAATATCGTACAGGTAATAATAGTAGTCTGAGCCACCCGAGGAGCCCGTAATCTGCATTACACCAGGGATTGAATAGGGGTAATTAACCCCAGAACTGTTTCGAAACAAGCTGGCCGGACTGATACAGGTGAGTTGCAAACCATTACCCGCCGGGATATCCATATCCAAAATGATGCGGCTTTCTCCATCGTTTACGGAAACGGTTTTTGTGAGCAGTAATATTCCATTGGCGTCTTTCAATTGGAAAGTACGATCGCTGGTGCCGGTTGCATACACGATCGCAGACTTAAGCCGGAAAGGTTTTGCAGCATCCAGGTATAGGGAGCGACCTCCGGCATGGTCATTGCCCCCACCGATGTCTTTGGAGACGGGCCCTGCATGGTCAGTCGATACATATTCTGTGCTGGCAGTGGCGTAGAATGTGGTTGTTTGTGCAATATTTGTCGTGAACGTCTCTCCAGTAAATAGTAGTTCAGGATCTGTAGCTGAGGCGTACCAATTGATTTCTTCGCCGGGTGTTCCAACGGCTTCGAGGCTTACCTCTCCCGACTCGCAACGCATCACATCGGCTACGAATGGTACAAGAGGTCCCGTCAGGGTAATGGAATCCACCGCTTCCAGCGTGCTTTCACCCACGTTGTTGGAAGATTTCAATTGAACAGCGAAAACGCCACTTCCGTTGAAGGTCACGGTGGGGTGTTGCAGACTGGAGGTGGCTGGCGTTCCACCTTCGAAAGTCCATGCCCATGCGGTTGGGCTATTGACGGACTGATCTGAGAAGGTTACGGTCATTTCTCCGCAACCTTCGTTTTTATCTGCGGTAAAAGCGGCTACAGGCGCAAGGGCCTTGTATAATTGCGACTCCCACAGTCCTCGTCCATACGTTCCAGCGAAAATGGTATTGGAGATATAATTGATCTCCAGTTCATACACACGTGCATTGGGCAGCCCATCTAAAAAGCCTACCCATTGGCCTGCCAGCTCGTCGTTGGTGTAGGATACAAAGCCAAAACCACCTACATAGATCCCGTTTTTGTCGGTATTTTCCCAGGCAGCGCAGTACTTGCTGCCTGAGGGCAGGCCAGTACTGATATTGGTCCAGGTCGCACCGGCATCGGTAGAATGGTAAACCCCAGAGGAGGTAACGATCAGCAATCGCTGCGGAGTCTGAGGATGTACGGCAATGTAGCTGATGGTATTTGTGCCCCATCCTGTGGCGGTGCTTGTCCAGGCGCCGCCGCCGTTTGCAGTAGTGAATAACGAAGAACCGCGCGATAGATAAATACGTTGGTTGTCGGAAGGTGAGAGCTTCATTTGATTCATGTTTCCATTGTCAAATTCAGAGATTTTCGTCCAGTTGTTGCCGCTGTCGGTACTTTTCCATACGTCGGCAAAGGCCACGTAAATCGTAGTAGACACTTGAGGGTCTTGTTCAAAAGGCGTCACCCAAGATCCATCTGTATCCAGCGGTTTTGAAATAGAACTACGCGAAGTGCCTTGGTTGGTAGAGCGGTACATGGACCCGTATTGGGATGTACCGTACAGCATGTTGGCGTTGTTCCAATCCACGAAGGTTTCCATGCCATCGGCGCCGAGCCAGTCGACGAAGGCCCTGTTTGCGCCGCGCATGACACAGGTTCCGTTGTCTTGGGAACCGCCTGTAACCACATTTGGGTTGGTCTTTGAAACTCCGATTTTGTACAATTCCTTAATACTTAGCCCGAAAGAATGGTCTTGAAAAGAGGCAGCCCGGTCGGTACTGGTGAAGAATCCACCATCGGAACCAACCAAGAGCATATTTCCTGCAAATTTCAGGATACAGATATCAGCATGGTTATATCCCACCCCCAGAGACGCGGCCGTACTGGGCACCCAGTAAGACGTAAGTTCAAAAGAGCCTCCGCCGTCGGTTGATTTCCAGGTGTGAACGCCTCCAATGTGAATCTCATTCGCATCGAGTGGATGGATGGTGAGGTCCATGTTGCGGGGGGCTTGCCCTTTGGTATCGTCTCCAGTTTCACTGTATCCCAAATAATTGATTGTGGCTCCATCCACAAGTTTATTGAAGGACGCTCCACTATCGGTAGACTTGTAAAACCCTCCAAATTTTCCACCTTGGGCTTCTAAAACGTATACGAAATTAGGATTAGCGGGAGAAACCCCCATCCTTTTGTAATTGTTAGTCTCCGTTCCAAACCCTGGAATCTGGCTGAATGAGGCGCCTCCATTGGTAGAACGGTAGACTGAAATTCCGGAAAAGTAGATCGTATTGGGGTCGCCAGGTTTGAATTCCACGTCATAACCCACTACCCCGCTTGCACCAGCAACAGCCGTCCAGGTGCTCCCTTTGTTAGTAGAGCGGAACAAGCCGTTAGATTCGGATACGGCATAGACAACATTAGGGTCAGTTGGGTGATACAAGATGCGACTGACTTTCCCGTTGCCGCTTAAATTACTGGTTGTATTCCAGCTTGCACCGGCATCCAGCGATTGGAATATTTTGCCTGAGGTGCTTCCCCAGAGGTATTGTTTGTTATCATAGGGAGAAATTTCGAGGGCATAAACATCGATTGAAACGTATTCATCCGAGATAGGCAGCCATGAATTCCCGCCCGTGGTAGATTTCCAAACGCCGCCTGTTGGACTACCGATAATAAGATGGTTGTAATCACTTTCGTCAATCCCAATCGAGGTAACGCGGCCCAGGCCTGGACTCCAGCTAGAGGAGGCAATTGAATAGGTAGGGCCGAGTTGTTTCCAATCGCCTGTAAAACCGCTGGATCCAGATCGTCTTTGGGACTCAGCACGCCGATAATCGCGTCCGCGTTTAGACAGCTCGAAGTTGGAGATTTTGATGCCTGCATCGTTTAGTTCCAATTCGGCAACATATTCCCATCGCTTGAATTGTTTATACCCACTACCTCGTTCTCGCCCGACGATATCGAAATAGGATTTGGCTTCTTGTTGGATTTCTTTGAGGGTAAAGCTGCCCGCCTCGATCATTTCGAGGTATTTTTGTGCAGAAGCTGGGAAAACATTCAAGCCCAGTAAAAGCAGAGTGAGTAAGCGAAGGCGCATAAATAGTATAGTGGATTTAATGAAGAAAGTGACTGTACAAAGGTACACAGTCAGCGATATTCTCCTAATTTAGCTTCTCCCTTCTTGCATGGCGTTTGAGCAAATCAGTTGCGGGTGTTTTTGAAAAATCGGCGACAAATGGCCAAATATATTAAGCTGTTAGGAAAATGTTGCCCAACTTACTGCACTTTTCAGCTCAAAACTTACTGAATGTTTGAACCTGACAGGAAGTTGCGTGTAAACATTTGGTTCAAAAACCCAATTCTAATCTCATGCGTACCATCTTCTTCTTTCTGCTGTTGACAGTATCTGCGACATTCCTTCGCGCTACGCCCAATCGCCCCTCACTTCATCACCCCTCACTTCATCACCCCTCACTTCATCACTTCATCCCTTCATCACTTCCCAGCATCTCCCGTCCGCCGAATGCAACGCTGAATCAGTTTTTGGCGACCGATGCGGACGGCAACTCGAATGCCTGTTCTTTCATGGTTACCGTAGAAGAAAAGCCAAAACCCAACTGCGCTCCGCCTGCCGACGTAACGGTTTCCTGCGAACAATTTGACCCCTCGTTGTTGGCTTACGGCGAGCCTCAATCTTCAGGCAGTTGCTGCATCCAAAGCGTAACCAAGTCGGCCAATTATAGCCAGTTCGACACGATTTGCCAACGCGGCACGATTACGCGCACGTTCGGTGTAGTGGAATGTGGCGGCGGCACCAGCCAGTACACGCAACGGGTGGTGGTGAATTATAAGCAGGATTACTACATCAAATTCCCAGACGATGTCTATTCTACCTTCTGCGACGGCAATGGGAATTACGGAGAGCCTACGTTTTTTGGCGAGGATTGTGAACTGCTGGCGGTTTCGTATACAGATCAAAACATTTTACCTGTGCCAGATGCTTGTTTCATAATTCTCAGAGATTGGACGATCATCAATTGGTGTACCTACAACCCTCAGGTGGGTTTAAGCTATGTGCCGAATCCCAAACCCAGCCCGTTTCAAGGGCACCCGACCAACCTGCCCGGGCCAATTATTTCAACTTGTGGTACTGCGCCTCCCTGGGCTTCTACCCTGGTCAAAATCACCCCTTCTGATCCGGCGGCCACCGATTATTGTACTTTTTGGAACGCAAATGCAAATGGCTATCAGTACACGCAAAGCATTAAAATTATAGACAGTGCCCCGCCCACGTTTTCCAACTGCCCCGCCCAGCCTTCATTTTGGGCAGATTCCACTTCAAACGACCCCAAGCTTTGGAACAATGTTTTTGACCCGGCTTTGCCAGCGCAAGACTTGCGCGAAACACCGATTGACCTCTCCGTTACCGTCACCGACGCTTGTTCTGGTAGCAATATCAACATCGAATACCTGCTTTTCCTGGACTTGGACGCGAACGGTCAGCAAGAAACCGTGGTGAATTCTACGACCCTCGGCGTTGCCGGGCTTGGCTGGAACAAGGTGCTTTACAACAACATTGCAACGCCAAATTTCTCTGGCGGAACACCTACGACGTTTGATGACAGGCCCGTGCCAACAGTCCAAAAATATGGTTTCTCGATCAAAGAAAGCATCGTGGGCGTAAATAAAACGGCCTCACTTCGATGGAACACAGAACTATCTCCAAACACGCACATCTTGCCAGAATTGCCCAATGGTCGCCACAAAATCAAGTGGCTCCTGACGGATGGCTGTGGGAACAGCACCGAATGTGAGCAACCTTTCAGCATCGGCGATACCACGCTGGTGGGAACGTATACGCCCAATAGCGAGGGTTTCGCACTCTACCAAAACGAGCCAAACCCCTTCGGTAGAAGTACGACCATCCGATTCCAATTGCCTGAATCTACTTCGGCCACGCTCTCCGTTTTTGATGCTGAGGGTCGGGTGCTGTACCGCCAAACGGCTGACTACGGCCAAGGAAGCCACGCCATCACGCTAGGAAAAGAGCAGATTGGCTCGGCTGGCCTGTTGTTTTACAAGCTGGAGGCCGGCGCGAATATCGCTTGGCGGAAGATGGTTGTGCTAAGATAATTGAGGCGCACTTTCTTGAACAATGGCACAGGGATAGGACGGATTTTAAGGATAGAAATAGGTTTTAGGAACTGTTTTCATCTATTCAATCCGTCCCCTCCGTGTGCCATTCTTGTAAAAAGGGGAAAATGAATTTCGGGACAGATTGTGCAACAACGAACGGGTTTTCTACTTTTGCAACATCCAACCTGGGCGGGTGTTCGAGAAAGTGTGGCACACCTGACCTACCTCATTGTTTATCAACACCAAAATTTAGGTGTGTCACACTTTTCTGAAAAAAGTAAACTATGCTCCAACCCGGCGATAAAGCCCCTGATTTTGCCCTCCGCGCCAGCGATAAATCGCTCGTAAAACTTTCTGAACAGCGCGGCAAAAGCGTATTGTTATTATTTTTTCCATTTGCATTCACAGGTATTTGTACCAAAGAGCTCTGCATGATGCGCGACAGCCTCGCAGAGTATGAAGGTTTGGCGGCCCAAATACTCGCTATTTCTGTAGATAGCCCATACACGCTGGCCAAATGGAAAGAAGAACAAGGTTTCAATTTTCAAATGTTGTCGGATTTTAATAAAACCGTCAGCAAAAAATATGATGCACTTTACAAAGAATTTGGCCTTGGCCTAAAAGGTGTATCGAAACGTGCGGCATTTGTCATTGATCGCAATGGAATAGTCCAATACGCCGAAGTACTTGAAAATGCTGGAGAACTTCCGAATTTTGAGGCGGTAAAACAAACTTTGAAAAATTGTTGAGTTGGTTATTTGTTGATTTGGGGATTTGTTTATTTGTTGTGCCTGAGCTTGTTATCCGTATTTTCTTATTGGCTGACAAATAAATCATAAGCTCTGGCACAACAAATCCCCAAATAAACAAATCCTCAAATAAACACATAACCACTATGCCAGTTACTAAGCCCCTTTGGGAACAAGATGAGGATGTACTCGTGATGGACGACATCGGGACGGGCTTACCGTCCCAGATCATCGTTTATAATGATGACCACAACACTTTTGAGTGGGTAATTGAATGTTTTATGCAAGTGCTCCGGTATGCCAATGAACAAGCAGAACAACTTGCCCTCATCATCCACAACAAAGGGAAAGCCACGGTAAAATCAGGAGGCAAACAAGAGCTTATTCCACTTTGTGCGGCGTTGGTCGATCGGGGGCTTTCGGCAGAGGTTGAAGAAAATTAGACATTGGGTTAAAGGATATTAGCCTTGGGGTTATGTCAAATGGTTGACAATAAAGAAAACAAACTTTAATTCTATTTGGATGCTAAACCTCATAGGTTTTTAAAATCTATGAGGTTTTTCGCCAAAGAATACAAAATAAAATTTTACCCCAATTTTGATCCAAACCCTTTTGACACAACACCAAGTCCAACAGTTGATATTTTTTCACCAAATCCTATTTCTTAAATTATGGAAATTCTTGATCAATCTGGAGCTCCAGAGCTTCGCAAAGCCGAAAACGGCAGCCGTATTGTGGCTTACATCATTGATACCCTGATAATTGGCGTCATGTGTATCATTCCAATTGCTGGCTGGATCGCAGGGATCGCCTATGGCCTAACCCGTGATTCATTGCCTTTCCTTGACGGACAAAGTATCGGCAAAAAAGCTATGGGCTTACGCGCCGTTACGGAAGACGGACAGCCACTTACTGGCAACTGGGGGCCAGGTATCATTCGCAACATCGTGTTATGGATTCCGCTTTTCCCATTGGTTGAACTCATCGTTTTGCTTACCAATGACACTGGCCTTCGTCTCGGCGACCAGTGGGCGAAGACCAAAGTGATCTCAGTTAAGTAATTGAATTTCACATGATTCAGTAAGTTTTTTTTTCAACGGCGGCAGGGGCAAAAGCACTTGCCGCCGTTTTAATTGAAGAAAATTTCCGATTAGCGTTTATTTACAATGCCCGTTTTCTACCTCCCAGACGATGATTTTCGCGTGTTCCCGCACCCCGACCAAGCGGAGTCGAGTGGGCTTGTAGCCGTTAGTGCAGATTTGCATGAAGATCGGACCGTAATGGGCTACGCCAATGGAATGTTCCCCTGGTTTGAAGATGGCGGGCATTATTTTTGGTTCACACCAGACCCTCGTTTTGTCTTGTTCCCCAAGGCGTTGCGCATACACAAGAGCATGCGTTCCATTTTTAACCAAGGCAAATTTCGTTATTCACTAGACACTTGTTTCGGGGCAGTAATTCAAGCTTGTGCTGCGGTGCCGCGCAATGAACCGGGCCCCGATAGCACCTGGATTAACGAGCAATTTATTGCCACCTACACGAAACTGCATGAGCGAGGCATGGCGCATAGTGTAGAAGTATGGGAAGGCGAGCAGCTGGTCGGCGGGCTATATGGCATTTCAATCGGCAAGATATTTTTTGGCGAAAGCATGTTTGCGCTTGTGCCAAATGCCTCGAAAGCTGGGTTTATTACCCTTGTTCAAGCCCTCGAAAAATCAGGCTTTTGGCTCGTGGATTGTCAGGTAGAAACCCCGCATCTGGTCAGTCTTGGCGCTCGGGGGATTCCCCGGCCAGAGTTTTATGAGTACTTGATGAAGAATACTTATGAGAAGACGCTGGTGGGTAAGTGGAAATTCGGGGCTGTTGGGGTGGAATTGGGGTGAGGAGGGCTTTAGCACAAGATTGGCTTACAGAAACTGAGGATGAGGCATGGCAAAGTTTGTAAAAGGCGAAATTGTCGTCATCCCGTTTCCATTTTCTGATTTGTCAGGCAACAAGCGTCGCTAAAAGAAACGTCATGAAAATTGGAATCTCCAACGCGACTGCCTGGCTATCCAACCCTACTCAACATCCTCATGGCCCCCCAAACTAACAAATACTGTCCCAAAATATAAGTCCCCATGATCGCTAACCGGGATCCTTCAAAAGGCTGCCCAAACTTGGAAATCGCGATCAGGCTATCCGAAAGCAGGAACAAAATGGCTCCTGCCAGCATCGGCCAAAAGATTGCATTGGCAATTTTCCCTTTCAAATTCACCACACTCAGGGCCATCACACTGATCACGCTCGCGTAGGCAGCCACCGGTGATTTCATGCCTACAGGAATGCCCGCCCAAAGGAAAACTAAGAGGCAAATTGGGAAAGCCACAAAGGGCGTGGCCCACCATGGATTTCGGCTTAAAAACCCGTTTTTGAAGCTGGAAATGGACGAAAACGCCCCGATGTAAAACATGTGGGCCAGTAAGAAAAAAAACAGGCCCAATAGAAAAAACAGCGGCCCGGAAAAGATCAAGAGCACATCACCCAGGGTGGAAAATACAAGTGCCCCCAATACCGCTTTTCTAAGAAAAGAATACTCGTTTTGGCGGCTGGTAGCAGTAACAAGCCATACTGCGAGTGCGGGCATTAACAGCGGTTTAGTGCAGAATATCAAGGTGTTGTTCGCTAATGCTCCCCCCGAAAGATTGAGAAGGGCAACGGCGATAAAGGCTAGGCGTGGGAGGTTTTTCATATTATAATCCAACGAGGTCTTATACTTCCATCTCAGCAGCAATCTTAGCCGCCAAATCGCGCATTTCATCTGTTGAAAGAATCACCTTGGCCTTGCCACTGAACTTCACGTCTTCCATACTATTGAACGGAAGTAAATGTACATGCGTGTGTGGCACCTCATCTCCGATAACCACGATGCAAACACGTTTGCAGGGCACAGCCTTTTTTACGCCCTTGGCCACGAGTTTGGCAAAAAGCCATAAGCCGGTATAGAGCTCATCTTCCACATCAAAAATGTAGTTAATTTCTTGCTTCGTGATGCAAAGTGTATGGCCGTAAGTCTGTGGACGAACGTCGAGGAGGGCCAGATAGTCTGTTGTTTCGGCGATTTTGTGACAGGGGATTTCGCCGTTTACGATTTTAGTAAAGATGGAAGGCATGATTATGGAGTGATGGAGTCATGGGGTGATAAAGTGATGGAGCGATGGAGTGATGAGGTGATGGAATGATGGAGTGATGGAGTGATGGGGTGATGGGGTGATGGGGTGATAAAGTGATGGAGTGATGGAGTGATGGGGTGATGCCCGTAGGAATGACGGAATCAAAATAATCGAATCAATCCTCCGATCTAATCAATCGAATCAATTAAAAAATCGTTTCTGGTCGCGGTTCATTTTTCGGAGCAGTGGGCTGCAACGATAGCGATCTTCGAGGTATTCGACGTAAAGCGAATCAAGTTTTTCAACCACACTGTGGATACCGATTTCGTCGGCCCAACTCAGGAGGCCCTTGGGGTAGTTTACCCCTTGCGTCATGGCTACCTCAATGTCTTCCCGGCTGGCCACCCGGAGATAGAGTGCATCCGCAGCTTCGTTGATCAACATAGCTAGAATTCTGGTGCCGATTTCACGTCCCAATGCCTCATCTTTGGTGGGTTCTGGAAGGGCAACACCGTTTCGGTAATCGTAAAATCCACGCCCGCTTTTACGACCAAAATAGTGCGCCTCTACGAGCCGTTTTTGGGTAAAAGATGGTTTATACCGAGGATCAAAAAAGAAATTAGAAAACACAACCTCTGTGACGGCGTAATTGATGTCGTTGCCAATGAAATCCATCAATTCAAAAGGCCCCATTCTGAAACCGCAAAGCTCGCGCATAGCCCAGTCAATCGTTGCTTCGTCGGCAATGCCCTCATCAAAAATGCGCAATGCCTCGCCATAGTACGGCCTGGCCACGCGGTTGACGATAAAGCCAGGGGTGTCTTTGGCCACCACAGTAGTCTTGCCCCAGCCATCAATGAGTTTTTTGCCGCGCTCCACCACATCAGGATCCGTCTGCAGTCCAGGGATAATCTCCACAAGCCGCATCAGAGGAGCCGGGTTAAAAAAATGGACGCCGAGGATGCGTTCAGGGTGCTTGAGCGGTGCACCCATGGCCGAAATAGAAAGTGAAGAAGTATTGCTGGCAAGGATTGTACTCTCGTCTACAATGGCCTCCATGCTTCGGAAGGCAATTTGCTTTTGTTCAATATCTTCTACAATTGCTTCGATCACGATAGAGCAATCGCGGAATTCGCTCATGTGATCGGTGAATTTGAGGCGACTGAACAATGCATACGAGTCTGCATCGGTCATTTTCCCCTTTTCAACCAAGGTTTTGAGCGTAGCCTGCACATTGCGGTTCGCTTTGGTGAGTGCGATGATCAGGTTATCGCAAATTACGACATTGTGCCCGGCCGCCGCCGCCACTTGTGCTATTCCACTGCCCATTGCGCCAGCCCCAAGAATGCCTATTGTGTCCATGAGTTTGAGTATAAAGGTGTTCGTTCAACTTTGGGGCGCAAACTTACGACACGTTCCTTACTCACACTCTTTTTTGATCTGCTGGTATATTCTGCTCGTCTCTGAAGAAGGTTTTGATTGAAATTCCCGCTCCATAATCTGACAAAGCAGTCGGTATTGTTGCTCCACTTTATTGCACATCCCCAGTTTGCCGTAGCAAAACATGAGGCGGCGGTGAATGGCTTCCATCCGCTGGTCGCGGGTCAGGATCTCATGGCAAACCGAAGTAGCCCGATAGTACTCCCCTTTTTCACATAATTGGGCGCTATACAAATCAGCGATTTGCTCAAAAATCGCGCCCAGGTGTTGGCGTTCAACTTCTACCCAATTGAGGGCGTCTTCCGGGCAATCGTCCAGGAAATTGCTGGAATACGTTTGAATGGCCTCCTGAAACAGTTCGTCAGGCACCGGTTTTCTATCGTGCTGTAGTACCTGAATTTTTTGGCATAAAGTTTTGAACGTGGCGACGTCCGAAACCATGGGCCGGTCAAGCTGGAGTCGGTAGCAGTTTTTGTCAAATACGATCAGCTCGCGTTCCAGGCCAGTTTGTTGGCGAATGGCCTTGCGGATGTGATTGAGTTCCACATTGAGGCTTCGACGTGCGCTTTCAGGCTGGTTTTCTTGTTTTTCGGGCCAAAAAACTCGGGCGAGATGGTCCCGCGAAAGGGCTTTGGAGGCGTGATAAGCCAGGTAGCCAAACAGCATTTTTGCCTGCCAGTTGAAATCAATTTTCTTGCCGTTTAATCGAACCTGCAAGAATCCAAAGTAGTTGACTTCCAGACCATTGTAAAAACTTTCAACACTTTGCGTTATCACGTTCTGGGGTAGCTGTGCGAGCGGCGGTTGAAACATTATGGAATGTTCTACTCCGGCAGCCACAATACCCGGGGCCGCTGTGGCCAACAATAAACTGCCAGATTTGATGCCTTTTCTGGCTTTCTGAACAGTCTTGGGTGGAGCCTGCCTAAATCCAGGCAAAAATGCTTCAAAACAGGCAAGCACCTTGTCGCCGTCGATTGGCAGGGGAAGCACCTCTTTTGCACCAGAGCGCATGAGGTATTTGGTGGTGTCTGGTGTATAGTCAGAGGTTAACACGAGCACCGGGATCTCCGGGTTTTCGCGCTGCCAAATGCGGAGCGAAGCAAAACTATCGGAAGTAGGAGGCTCGTGCTGGAATACCAACATGCCTATATCAGGCATTCGGGCAAGATCTTGGAACGAGAGGGATTCGGAAATTTGCTCTACTTGGAGCAAGTTGCCACTGCTTGTACGCAGGGCGTGCAGCAACTTGACATTGCTACCGCAATAGAAGACCTTTTGGGGAGGCATAGCTTTGGGGCGTTAGGTTTAGAAAATTGGGAGCTTTCTTTGTGCTGCAAATGTAAAAGGATTTTAATGTAAAAAAAATCCTTTTAAGTAATTTTTCGACGAATGAATTTTTGTTAAAACGCAATTAAAACAAATTATTTTGCGAAACAACTCCAAAAACCTCATTTATTCACCAATATGTTAACTGCTTAGGTTGGTCTGAATTTGGGATTTTATGGCGCAGTTTGTGGATACTTAAAGTGTCAATAGAAGCCAAATTATACCATTTATCAAAACTTGCCTTTACCTTTGTATTTGTTTATAGCAATAATGATCTCTCGCACCAATAAATCTTTCGTTTGGCTCTGGATGGCTGCACTGCTCAGTGCCTCCATTGGCGTGAGTGTACAACAGGTTTATTGCTATTGTTTAGGCAAAACCACGGTTTCTCTCTTTGTTGCTGTGGATGGTTGCCAAACGGGAGATAATAGGGCAACGGGAACTCCAACTTTCGACCTCCATATCCCTACTACCGATTGCTGCCAAAGTAAGGCCCAATCAAAAAAATCCTGTTGCGAAAAACCTGCTCCAGAAAAGCGAGGATGCACTAAAAAGTCTACAAAAGTTTTTCAGCTCAAGACTGAATTTGAAGTAGCCAGTGCTGAATTCAAGAAACTGGAGCTTCCAAAGACTTGGGCGCCCGCCTTCAGTCTAGTTGCTTTTTTCGCGCCCATTCCGGCTGTTCAAACCTTCAAGTTTCACGACTTTGAACACCCGCCACCTTCCCTGTCCGGGCGCATGCGTTGCGTGCTTCATGGTGTTTATCGCTGTTAATTGTCTGTTGTAGTTCTGCTTAGGCGAAACCGTTGTTTCGTCCTATGCTGACAATATTGGCGCGCTCCAATCCTTGGGGGTAGCCGTACTTTTAATAGCAATTTCTAGCAATGAAAAATTTTATAGCACTACTAGGGTTTCTAGTCGGATTCAACTCCAGCTTTGCACAGACTGATCCGCCAACTCCAGCCCAACTCAACAAATTGGCCACCCTAACGGGCATGGTCACCAATGAGAAAGAAGAACTTCTCATTGGGGCTTCGGTCTTTTGGAAAGACACAAAAGAAGGTACGGTGACCGATGCAGAAGGTCGTTTTAGCCTTCCCGCCCGCAAGATTTCAGCTACTTTGGCCATAAATTACGTAGGCTACACTTCTGCCGAAGTTGAGGTGCTGCCTGGGGAGGACAAGATTTGGGTAGAGGTGACAGGTGTAGCTCAGCTGCAAGAAGTGACCGTGCAAGGCAAGGGCTTTGATACCCATATTTCTACCCTGGGCATTCGAAATATAGAAAGTATAACAAGCAAAGAACTGCGAAAAGCACCCTGCTGCAACCTCTCTGAAAGCTTTCAAACCAACGGCGCGATCGATGTAACGTATCCCAATGCGCTCACTGGCGTGAAGGAGATTCAGTTGCTCGGCTTGCGTGGTATTTACAGTCAATTCCTGATTGAAAATCGCCCAACCATGACAGGCATTGCTACGCCGTTTGCATTCGAATATATCCCAGGTACCTGGCTGAGCGGGGTGGATTTGGCTAAAGGCGCAAGTACAGTCAAAAATGGAAATGCGGGCATTACCGGACAGGTGAATGCTGAAATCGTAAAGCCTGACCTGGATAAACCTTTGTTTGTCAATGTGTTCAGCAGTACCGAAGGGCGTGGAGAAGTAAACGTCCATTTGAATAAAAAAGGCAAAACCGCGCACAACGGCCTGCTGCTCCACGGCTCTTTTGTGGAAAACCAATGGGATATGAACGGGGATAAATTCAAAGACTCGCCCAACCGAAAGCAACTCAACGGATTGTACCGATGGAAATACGACGGACCCGCAGGTTGTGCTCAATTCAACGTGCAAGCCCTCACGGATAGTCGGCAAAGCGGACAATTTCGCAACATCGAAGGCTATGCAGGGCCACGTTTTGAGATTGATCAGCAGAATGACCGCGTGGAAGCCTGGGGTAAGTACGGCAAGGAGCAGTTTTTAGGTGAACGGTTTCTTGAATTGGGCA
The DNA here is from genome assembly GCA_038327555.1 of Chitinophagales bacterium. Classification (GTDB taxonomy): domain Bacteria; phylum Bacteroidota; class Bacteroidia; order Chitinophagales; family Saprospiraceae; genus M3007. The sequence continues at coordinate 3,485 of JBBQLD010000024.1, read as the reverse complement.
ACATAGTCGGTGCGTCCTGGCATCGCACACGCTCGCAATTTGGGCCAAATGCATACGTTGCTGAGCAAAAATCACTGTATTGGCAGACCCTTTTTCAGAACATCATCAGCAATACCAACCATAAAATCCTGGTCGCGCCCTCGATTCAATACGATGATATTCGCGAAAGTGTGAATGAGGGAAACCTTGACCGTCGCGAATTTGTACCAGGCCTTATGGCAGAGTACACCTTTAGCCGTCCAAGTCTTGAGATGAAAATTCCTGATCTGGTGGTGGTGCTGGGCGGAAGGATTGACTGGAACAGCCGTTTTGGCTGGCAGGCTACGCCGAGGCTCAGTGCTAAGTACAATTTCACCGAAAAAAGCATCGTGCGCGTGTCGGCAGGGCGGGGTTTCCGTTCGCCGAATGTAGTGGCAGAAAACATCAGTCTGTTGGCCAGCAACCGCAATTTCATTTTTAACTCACCCAACACTGGAAATACCGAAATATTAGGGCCTGAAGAGGCCTGGAATTATGGGGTGAATTACACACAGAATTTCAAAATCGCTCAGCGCGACGCTAGTTTCAGTGTAGACTTATACCGCACGGATTTTGTCCGCCAAGTGCTGGTGGATGTAGAACGGCCGCCAATAGACTCTCAACTCTCTGTCTATTTTTACAATTCAAAAGGTAAATCATTCAGCAACAGTCTGTTATTGAACTTTCAATTCAGCCCACTTCAGGGTCTTGATGTGAAATTTGCTTTTAAATGGAACGATGTTCGGGCAGAATTTGCCGATGGGAAATTGAAAACAATCCCACTCGTAGCGCAGCAGCGCGGACTTGTTTCGGTGGATTACACGACGCCCAAAAAGCGCTGGTCGTTCAACACTTACGTCCAAATTGTAGGCCCGCAGCGTTTGCCGGATAACTCGTTTTTGCCGCATGAGTTGACCCACGATTTTCCGCCCACTTCGCCCACCTTTGCGCTTTTGAATGCACAGGTGACCCGTAAAATTGGTCAAAATTTTGAAATCTACGGAGGCTGTGAAAACATCACGGGCTACCAGCAGCACCATGCCATCATCAGCGCCGACAACCCGGCTTCGACTTTTTTCAACGGATCGCAGGTTTGGGCTCCGATGATGCGGCAGGTGGGGTATCTGGGCGTTCGGTGGTCGCCTAGTGGTTTGTAGTCATTTTTACCCGCCGAAGCTTCAGCGTAGGAGGGTCGTCATTTTTACCCGGGGTTGTGTCAAAAGGTTATCTACAGCAAAATGAACAAACTTTAATTCTATTCAGATGCTAAACCTCATAGGTTTTTAGCTAATGAAAACAAAATAAAATTGTAACTGGTTAGGCCGTTTGACTTTTGCCACCAATTGCACTAATTTGCACAAATTAATACAAATTTGTTATCCAAATTAGTACAATTAGTGGCAAAAAACACTTGGAGGCTATGTATTTTACCTCATTTTTGATCCTACCCTTTTTGACACAACCCCGGGGTAACCATTCACATCAACAATTCATATCATGAAACTTTCCATTTTTTTCAGCACCATATTTCTCTTTATGCTTTGCCAGTCAAGCATTTCGTCGGCACAAACCAGTGCCGATGCCAAGCCTGGTATGACCACCAAATTCAAAGTGTACGGCAACTGCGGCATGTGTGAAAAGCGCATTGAAAAAGCAGCCAAAATCAAAGGCGTCACCTTTGCAGATTGGGACGTGGACTCAAAGATCCTGACGATCCATTTTGACGAAAAAAAAGTGACTCCCGGGAAGGTTCACCAAGCCGTTGCGGCGGTTGGACACGACACGGATAAAGTGCGGGCAAGCGATAAGGTTTATGCCAAATTGCATGGATGTTGTCAGTACGAGCGGGCGGCAAATTAATGAAATGGCCTATTTGGTGCGGAAGATTTCCGATATCCGATTACATGATTTCCGATTTCAGATTGGATTGAAGATTGAAAAATTTTGCGACCTGCTTTTATCAATCATTTCGTGCAAGAATCAGGTCTGTAATCGGAAATCATGTAATCGAATATTGGAAATCATGTAATCGGATATGCTTTACTGTTTTACAATCTTTCCCTGTCCAACAAGGGTCTCTTTTTTATCCCGCATTTCGGCCCAGTAAAGTCCAGCGGGAAGCTGAGGCAGATACAAGGTTATGACTGCTCCAGAACAGGTCTTTTGAAACACCAGATTCCCCTGGCCATCCAATAATTTTAAGGTGTTCATGCCTGTCACTTTTGGATCCAGCTGAATGCGGGTGGATTCAGTAAATGGATTTGGCCAGATATCGAGCCCGCCCACCGGCGATTTTGGTTCTGGGGAAAGCTCACTTTTCAACGGACTTTTTTCAATGGTGTGCCAGGTGGTATTGGTAAAGATCGGCGCATTGAAATCGAAATAGATGGCCGCTTCGTTTTCTATCGAACTGCCCAGCGGAGTATTACTTCGAGGGCTAATGTTGAACTGGATGAAACCATGCGAGGTTGCCTCGTTCACGTTGGAATCAGGCAACATGATGTTGTTGAAGGTGAATGTGATGACGCCCTGTCCGCTCAAATCCCAGGTGTAGAGGTGACTGCTTGCTCCGGGACGGATGCTGAGTGGGTCGAGGAAAGTTGTTAGCGTGTCGCGAATCACTACCGTGAAAGCCGTATCTGTACCCGTATTCTGGAAACGGATGAGGTAATCAATCGTTTGGCCAGGTCGTATATCGTGTTCCGAACCAGTGCCAGTTGGGAAACCTTGTTTGTCGTTAGGGTCGTACGAGCCAATGTTTTCAACACACATTCGGTGCCAGGAGGGTTGGATGCCGTTTACCGGGAATTGGTTGATAAAGCCCAGGCTGTTGAAGCCGCCGCAGCCTTCGGTAAAGGCAAGGGCGAGATAGGAAAAAGGATGCCCAGGTTCCTGATTTGATTCTACGCGCCAGGTGCTGCCGTTTGCAGGATAATCCATGGTGAAGGATTCGCCTGGGGCATAGTTTTTCTCGCCGGAAAAGAGTACCACGTCGTCTTCAATGATGATGTAGTCTAGCAACTGCGAGGGAGCGGTTCCGGTGTTCTGAAGTTTGACTTGGAGCACCGAATCCTGGCAAGCGATGGAGGCTTCAATATTTGCACCAGACCAGCTGGGTACTGGCACACAAAGCGTGTCTGGGAAACCATGTGCAGTAATGCAATGCGTTTGCCCAATCACGGTGGAGTCGCAGTCCACATGGACGGTCATTGAGAATTGGCCGCAGTCGCCGCTGGGCACATCGCCTACGAAAAACCGGATCGCATTTCCCCCCAATATTTCATGTGGCTGTGCTGAGCTTACGAATGCTAGGTAGGGGTCTAGGATGACATCTACCTTGGCGCTGTCAGCAAGTTCGGTGCCGGAGTTGCAGTATTCTATAAAAATTTGATTGTCAAAGCATCGGCGGAGTTGTGGAATGGCGACGTTGACGGTCATGAGCGGGCAATTGGCCAAGGGGAGCGCCA
>JBBQLD010000023.1:0-20810 GCA_038327555.1 Chitinophagales bacterium | reverse complement strand
TGGGTGTCAAATACCATCGGTAATAATGGTGTACTTACTGGTTTTATTGATAATTCGGGCAGCAAAACGCTCCAGAATAAATTTACCGCCGAGACCAATATCTTCATTCCAGATGTTCCTACCCTTCCTTCTACGTTTGACATTGCAGCAACCGATGCTTCGTATAAATTCCCACAGGTTTGGAAAAACAACCTTGGCATCGACCAGAAGTTGCCTTTTGGATTGGTTGCATCGGTAGAACTCCTGTATAACCGCAACGTAAATGCCGTAAAATATTTTGACGCAAACTTTGAACCCTCAACTGCAACTTTTGCCGGACCTGACAACCGCCCTCGCTTCCCAGCATCCGGACTTACGACTGGACAAGACGCAGCTGTACGAATTAACGACAACGTTTCTCGCGCTGCCGTAATGACAACGACCAACGAAGGTTGGTATCGCGCAGCAACAATCAAGCTGGAATATCCAAACAAAAAAGGTCTTTATGGTATGGTTGCACACACGTTCAGCCAGGCTAAGGACTTAATGAGTGCAGGATCCATCGCTTCCGGCTCTTGGACAGGTACCCGCTCAATCCGCGGTAACAATGATCTGGATCTCACTTTTGCAGACCAAGATGCCCCAGGTCGCACCGTAGGTTTATTGGGCTATCGCTTTGAGTATGGTGGCGATTTCGGTGGCGCAACGGCCATTACACTCGGCTATGTTGGAGAACGTCGCGGCTTTAGTGGCAATATCAACGCTGCACGCTTCTCCTATTATTTTTCAGGGGATATGAATGGCGACCGGATTAACAACAATGATGTCATTTTTGTACCAAACAGTGCTAGTGAGCTTACGTTTGCACCTATTACTGGCACTACACCATTCACCCCTGCAGAACAAGCCGCAGCGTTTGATGCCTTCATTGAACAGGACGAGTATTTGAAAACCCGTCGTGGCCAATATGCGGAGCGCAATGGGGTGTTATTTCCGATTTTGCACCGTTTTGACCTTTCTGTTACGCAGGAATTTTCGATCAAAATTGGTGGCAAGCGCAATACCATCCAACTCCGTGCTGACATCCTCAACGCAGCCAACCTGCTCAATACCGAGTGGGGCCTGGGCAACAACTTTGTAACAGACCGTCCGCTCTCTTTTGCCAGTGTGGATGCAAATGGCGTTCCTGCTTACCGGATGGCTACGCAGAAATTGTCTGATGGCTCTACGGTACTGCTTCGCGATTCTTTCGTGAAGAGCAAAACCCAGTTTGACACTTGGGCCGCACAGTTTAGCATTCGTTACATTTTTAATTAAATCATTGATTTAGTAGCGTTTGAATCATAATTGGCGCCGCGTTCTGCTTTTGCAGGGCGCGGCGCTCTTTTTATTCCAGGCATCTCGGTATTCAACCAGTCGCCAATTTTCCCGACCTTCGCCCGCACTATGCGATTCGATATCATTTCCGTGCTGCCCGAACTTTTGGAAAGTCCACTCAACCACTCCATCATGCAGCGGGCCAAAGACAAAGGTTTGTTAGCGGTTTTCTTGCACAATTTGCGCGATTATGCACTTGGCAAAAACCGACAAGTAGATGACTACCAGTTTGGCGGTGGCGCAGGCATGGTGATGCGGCCAGAACCTTTGGCTGCCTGCATTGATAAGCTCTGCGCCGAACGCAGTTACGATGCCATCATTTACACGAGCCCCGATGGCCAAAGACTGGATCAAAGTCTTTGCAACCAACTGAGTATGATGGAAAACCTGCTCGTCATCTGTGGGCATTACAAAGGCATTGATGAACGTATTCGTGAAAAATACGTTACGCTCGAAATCAGCATAGGTGACTATGTACTTTCAGGGGGAGAATTGGCTGCCGCAGTGATCGTAGATTCCGTAGGTCGTTTGATTCCGGGGGTACTCAACGATGAAACTTCTGCACTTTTTGACAGCTTCCAGGATGATTTGCTTGCGCCGCCCGTATATACTCGACCAGCAGAATGGGAAGGAATGGCCGTGCCAGAAGTATTGCGCTCCGGCCATGAAAAAAATATCAGCGAATGGCGATTTGAACAAAGTATGGAACGCACCAGAGCCCGGCGCCCAGATCTGCTGGAACGTTATGAAAAAGGTTGAGTTTGTAAATAACCCTAAATCTGGAGCAGAATTTGACTCAAATGTGCCGTGGCTCGGACAATCCTTCAGCATTTCCGGCAGCTCAAAAAAAGCACAAAAGATTCACCTTATTTTTGGCCAATAGGCACTATTGGCCGAACGTGACACTATTGTCCGCTCGAGAACATTAGAGTGCTTAACGATTCCTGCTTTTAAGTGTTTAGCATGAATGAAACGTTTCAGCACAAAAACAACTTAAACATGTTCAAAAAATTGATTTTTTCGCTCTTCACAGCCATTGCGCTCCTCACTGCTTGCAATGCTTCTTCGGGCAACTCCACCGAAAACACACTGGCCAAATCCCCTCAACCCGATCCGACAGTTTATGGCAAATTAGACACTGCTGTCTTTGCTTCGGGTTGTTTTTGGTGTGAAGAAGCCATTTTTGAAAGCCTAAAAGGGGTAAAAGAAGCAGTATCGGGTTACTCAGGCGGACACACTCAAAATCCAACTTACGAAGAGGTTTGTTCGCACACTACCGGACATACCGAAACCGTGCAGGTGTTTTATGATCCAACAATCATCAGCTATCAAACCCTTCTCGAGGTTTATTTTGCCTCACAAGACCCTACGCAGGTGAACGGGCAAGGCCCAGACCATGGCGATTCCTATCGGTCGGTGATTTTTTACCGAAATGAAACGGAACGGAATCTCTCAGAAGCATACAAAAAACAACTTAATGACTCAGGCAAGTACGCAAAGCCAATTGCAGTGATCATTGAGCCGCTAAAGATTTTTTACATGGCGGAAGCATATCACCAGAACTTTGAAAAAAACCACCCCGACCATGGTTATGTAAGAAACGTATCCATTCCACGGCTTGAGCGCATGAAAGCGCAGTTTCCTCAGTTATTAAAATAAACCGAAAACGACGCTGCGTTGGGGACGATTGTATAGGGTTGCTCCGACAACATGGGCAGATAGATCGTTCTTTGTTGAAAACGGGTTGTAAAAAATATCGCACTACACCACTACGACATAACCTGGGTTCTAAAACCTTGTGCCGTAGTGGCGCAATGCGATATTTTTTGTTTTAATTATTTTACCTCTATAAACATTATTTGTTTTATATTTGCGCACTAGAAGAAGCCATTACACAATCAAGCGATTAAATTAAGCTATGAATTTATGTCCAAATTGCGCATCAGACATTATCCCAGGCTCTAAATTTTGCAACCGTTGTGGCGATAAAGTTGCGGAAAGGATGAAACCCTGTCCTGCTTGTCAGGAGGAAAGTCCGTTGGCATCCGTGTTTTGCCACCATTGTGGATTCCATTTTGAGGGCCGTCAACGTGGTGTGGAAGAACGCAAGTATGAACCCGTCTACGGACTTGAGTTCGACCCTGAAACGCTGACGGAACAAGTCAAAGCCCTCTTTTTCCGAAGTTTGCGTCGCCGTGTCGAAGAAGAACACGATGTAGCCAAGTACAGCGATTATGTTGAACGATTTTATCAATCTCGTTTTCGAGAGATCTACGAACTCCGTGCTGAGCAGATTGGTGAAGACGTGCTCATTCAATGGGAACGTTTTGGCAGCCCAGGACTTCCTGAAATTGATCAACGCATTGGACGATCATTCGAGGGCCTGCTCGATTTTTTCATCATTCAATATTGTCCGGATCTCAATGGGGTCATTTTATCCCCTGCGATCTTGAAACATGAAAAAGCTCAACCTGGGAAAACCGGTCTTTGGCAAATGATTCAAGATTTTCTTGACTTTGAGCGGGAACAGGAGGTCTTTCACTTTGATTTTATCTCCATGCGTAGCGATCTACTTGCGAATGCCTGCAAAAACTTTTTGTTGGCCGACCGACGCGAGAAGGTTTTTTTTATTGGAGATCTTTCCCTGAAAGGCACTTGCAAGGAAGGCTTTGCGATGACTGACCGGGGAATTTATTGGAAAGCCCCCTTTGATCGAGCACGCAAATTACTGTACAAGGATATTCGCGAAGTAAAAAGAGAAAAAGAGTGGCTTACCCTAAATGGGCACTTTTTCACTGCCAACCCCTCCTTAAATCTCAAACTTTTCAAGTTAATCAAGAAATTACGGGGTTGGCAAGAACCGGTTTCAGCCGCAAAAGATGCTGGAAAAATAGTGTGCTGAAACTTTTTAAAATTTTACTTCGTTGAGTGCTTGTCTATTATCGAAATGGGCTGCTATCTTTGCACCCGATTTAGCGTAAAATGGAGGTTGTAGCTCAGTCGGTTAGAGCGTCGGTTTGTGGTACCGAAGGTCGGGGGTTCGAGACCCCTCAGTCTCCCTCAAATAAAAAAAGGTGTCGCGGAAACGTGACACCTTTTTTTATTTTTTAGCACTGTGAAGTCTACCCCTTGACCGGATTCACCATTCCTTTCAATACCACCTTGCTCTCATTGGGATAGGTATTTGCCGTAACCGTGATGGATTTTTTCTGCTCTTTAAGCTTACCCTCTGTATTGAATTTTGCTGTAATCTCAGCTGTTCCGCCTGGTGGAATCGGCTCTTCGGGCCATTCCGGAATTGTGCAGCCACAGGAGGATCGGCACTTTAAAATCGTGAGGGGCACCTTGCCTACATTGGTAAATTTGAAGGTATGATTCACTATCGCACCTTCATTTACGGTACCAAAATCAAATTCGGGCTGTTCAAATACAATACGAGCCAACATATTCGTGTCGGTTGGCATATTGGCTGTTGCAGGGTTACGGATAAGTTCACTATTGGGTCCGCCACCGCGAATTTCCTCGACACCACGGCTGTCATTCTTGCACGAAATGTAGAGAAATGCAATAATTATAAGCAAAAAGAGGTTGTTTTTCATAAAAAATTTGTTAAATAGTGAATGCGCACTCAGCGTAATTTTACAACACAAATGAACTCAGGAACGCTGCAAAGGTAACTTTACTATATTTGCATTAAATGGCTCGCAGTCAAAACGATATGCAAACCCAACATCATATTTTTCTCCTCGGTTTTATGGGCTGTGGCAAAACCTACTGGGGACGGCATTTGGCCGAAAAATTGAGCTTACCCTTTCTCGACCTAGACGATTGGATTACAACGAATTATGGAGCAAGCATTGCACAAATTTTCGCTGATAAGGGTGATTCAGGCTTTCGTATACTGGAGCGAGATGCGCTTAGAAATCTTTCGAAATTACCAAAATCAATTGTGGCTACAGGCGGCGGAACCCCTTGTTTTTTCGACAATATAGATTGGATGAATTCGATTGGAACCACCATTTATTTAGATACCTCCCCTACCCTGTTGGCAGATCGTTTGAGGCATGAAAAGGAATTCAGACCTTTAATTTCCGAGGTAAAAAATCATGATCTTGAAGATTTTATTGCAAATAAGCTGAAGGAACGGGAGCATTTTTACCTGCGCGCAAAAGTTGTTTTGGAACAAGCCGGCACCGAAAATGCTTTTGAGCAGCAACTCGAAGCGGCGTGCAAAGCAATTAGCCCAAGCTAATCTTTCCCTCCGCTCCCATATTTAATTTCCCCTCGTCAATCAAATAATTCAACACCTGTGCCACTACATCCTGCCGTTTCAAAGCAAACGCTTTCAGAATTTCCTCCAGCGATAGCGGCTCATGTCTAAGCACTTCACGAATTTTTTTTTCGTAAGTTTCGAAGGTATTTGCAGCCAACTCGATCTTATGCCGTCCGGTACACACATCGCAAATGCCGCAAAGTTTGCTTTCGGGCTCCCCAAAATAAGCCAGCAGCTGTTGGCTTCGGCATTGACGTGTTTCCGCAAATCGAATGGCTTGCTCCACCCGTTCTTCGGCGAATTGTTTGCGCATATTGAACTTTTGCAGGTCAATAGTGAGATTTTCTGCAGCTACACGTTCTCGGGTAAAGGTCAACTGTGGTTTCTCTTTTCGAGGTTCATAAAGCATAACCCCCTCCTTTTGAGCAGTTTGTAAGATCTGCTGCACTATCTCAGCCGGCAGTTTGGCATACTTAGCAATCACCATTTCGCTAATGTCCACAAAAGCAGACTGCATACCTGGATAGGCCCGGAGCAATGTTTTTAAAACAAGGTCGGCTTGTTTGTTACGGAGCTGATAGTCGTACAATTCCTCCCGGGTTGCGGTGACATGGACTCGAGCTGGCGAAGCAGAAGCATCGCTCATAAAAATCCATCCTTCTAATTCAAGCAAGCGCAAGGCTGAATGGGTAGGCGCCTGGTCGAATTTGAAAACATGGCAAAAATGAGACAGGTCAAAATCAAAACTCTCCCCCAAGCCAGCACCGATTGCCAACTGGGTGTGACTTCCAAGGGCTTGATAAACCCTCCGCACCAAGTCCATCGGTGGAAAGGCAGCCTGTAAATGAAAGCGCAAAGCTGCTCCATCGCCAGGTGCATAAAGCAGCGTGGCGTAAGATTTTTGTCCATCCCTCCCGCCCCTTCCTGCTTCTTGAAAATATCCTTCCAGCGTGTCAGGCAGATTTAGATGCACTACGATACGCACATCCGCCTTGTCAATACCCATTCCGAAAGCGTTGGTACTCACGATAATACGGGTTTTACCCGCCACCCAGGCTTCCTGTTTTGTGCTGCGTTCCTCTCCTGGCAAACCAGCATGATAAAAGTCTGCGTCGATACCTTTTTGCCTCAAAAAACTGGCAATTTCCTTGGTTTCGCCTCGGCTTCTCGCATAGACAATTCCGGTACCTGGAACCCTGCGCAGGATATCCAGTAGTTTTTCGCGCTTTCGATCTTCATACAAAACCGAGTAGGAAAGGTTGCTGCGCACAAAACTTTGCCGAAAAACATTTGGCTCGCGAAAGGCCAATTTAGCTTGAATATCTTCCAGTACTTCAGAGGTTGCCGTTGCCGTAAGTGCTAGCACTGGCACTTTTGGAATAAGCGTCCGCAGCTCGGCGATTTGCAAGTATGGAGGCCTGAAATCATAGCCCCACTGACTGATACAGTGTGCCTCATCCACCGCCAACAAATTGACTTTCATGCGTTTAATTCGCTCGCGTGCCATTGGCGTTAGCAAACGTTCTGGGCTAACATAGAGGAACTTGTATTGACCGTTGCATGCGTTTTCAAACACCATATCTATCTGACGATGACTCATTCCTGAAAAAATTGCAGCAGCTGAAATGCCGCGCCGATCCAGGTTATACACCTGGTCTTTCATCAAGGCAATGAGCGGCGAAACGACCAGGCAAATACCCTCCTGACAAAGCGCGGGCACCTGAAAACAAATGGATTTCCCTCCTCCTGTTGGAAGCAGCGCAAGTGTGTCGCGGCCATCCAGCGTTGATTGCACAATCTCATCCTGTAAGGGTCGGAAGGAATCATAGCCCCAGTATTTTTGCAGAATTTCTAGTGGGGACATTGGATTTACAGCGGATAAGACTTGGACGATAAGTGAATGGGGATTTTCGAAAATCAAATTTGCGGCCAGATTTAAAACCGCCGCACCGACTCAATGATATACAGGGGGCGGTTCTTAATCTCGCTGTAAATATTGGACAAATAAATAGACATCACGTACAGAATCAAGCAGGTAAGTGCAAAAAAAACGGACATCAACACGACTAAAAAAGCCCAACCAGATAGGCTTTCAACGTGTTCACCAAAGATATCCACGTTGGTAAGTTTAACTTTCACCGCATTAAAAATAGCTACCACGGCTACCAAAACCGAGAATAAAAAAATCCACAATAGGAGACTTCGCAAGAATGTGGTGAACGAAGTAACCGCCACCAATGCCGTGCGAAACTGCTCTCCAAAGCTGGCAGCCTGATCGGGTTGTAAGGGTACATTTACCGGAATACTGGCCGTGGAATAGCCTACCAGGGCATAGTTTGCCTTAAGGTATCGGCTATTTTCGCGAAGTCGAAGTAGCGAATTGAGTGCCCGGCGACTAATCAAACGCGTATGATGTGCCCAAGGGTCAATACGCAACTGAGAATATCGGCTTAGAATGAAATAAAAAATCTTGTACAAGAGCCGCTGGGCCAGCGACAAACGCCGCGCTTTGGCGCGGAGATAAACAATGTCTTTACCCGTTTGTGCCAGATCCCAAAGTTGAGTGACCAAAGCTGGTTTTTCTACAAAATCAAATTCAAAAACCGCCGTATAGTCGCCATTGGCACGGTCCAGACCAGCCAAAATCGCATTATCCCGATTGACCGGGGTACTGAGATTAAGGAGAAATATATTTTTTCGAAGTGCTTCCGGGAGTGGATGAATGGCCGCTTCTATACTTGCCGAATCGCAGCCATTGTTGACCAATACAAATTCAAAATGACTAAAATTAGTCGACAACTCGCCATAAAGCCCGCTGAGCCAGGCTGACAATTGCCGTACCTCGCGCTGCGATTGCATCACGCCTACTATGGACAAAAAAGATTGACGTACAGAACCAGACATGGCGGCGAAGGTAAGGAGCAGTTGCGTGTCCCTGCCACTAGATATCTGTGAAATACTGCCGAAGTAATGTGGCGTCTTTTGCTTTTATTCTGCCGGAAAGGATAAGTCTTAGTTCCCGACGCCGAGCGGCCCCTTCATAAAGTTGCTGCTCTTCACTGGATAAAGGCAAGACGTGTGGGACGGGCACAGGGTTCTTTTTCTTATCATCCATGGCTACAAACGTGAAGTAGGCATGATTGCAACGTCTGGGCTGTTGGCCTTTGATATTATTCGCAAAGACCTCAACGAAAATTTCTACAGAGGTATTAAATGCCCTTGTCACGGAAGCTTCAAGGGTGATGACATCTCCCAAATAGATTGGGCTTTGGAATGAAATATGGTCTACCGCGGCAGTAACCACATGAGATTCACAATGTTTGCCAGCACATATTGCGCACACGATGTCCATCCAACGCATGAGATAACCACCCATCAAGTGACTCATTGGGTTGGTATCGTTGGGCATAATGAGTTCGGTCATCACCGTCTTGCTATCTGCGACTTTTTTAGGGGCAAGGGTTGGTTTCGTTGTAGATTTTGCCATTTTTGGTAGAGCAATTTATCGGGAGTGGCACAAAGCAAAAAGCAGTTTTGTGCAATTATTGGCTAAAAAAAGAAAATGTAACTGCTTAGCCTCCAAGTATTTTTTGCCACTAATTGTACTAATTTACACTAATTTGGATAACAAGCTTGTATTAATTTGTGCAAATTAGTGCAATTAGTGGCAAAAGTTAAACGGCCTAACCAGTTACAAGAAAATCAAGATTCAAACTGCAACTTTGCCAAGCTCGAATAAGCACCGTCAATTTTTGCTGAAAGTTCTTCATGGGTGCCCTGTTCGATGATGTGGCCGTTTTCAAGCACATAAATACAGTCCACCTCCCGAATGGTCGCCAATCGGTGCGCAATGATAATACTTGTTCGGCCTTCCATAAGTCGGTTGAGTGCCTCTTGTACAACTTTTTCAGATTCAGCGTCGAGCGAAGAGGTAGCTTCATCCAACAATAGAATGCTGGGGTCTCGCAAAATAGCCCTTGCAATCGCAATTCGTTGCCGTTGTCCGCCAGAAAGCTTGATCCCCCGTTCTCCAACGACGGTATCCAATCCTTCCGGGAAGGTTGAAATAAAATCCCAGGTATTGGCTAGTCGAGCTGCATTTTCAATTTCAGCTTCCGTGGCATCCGGTTTTCCGTATAGAATATTTTCCCGAATTGTGCCGCCAAACAGGATAACTTCTTGTGGCACAATGGCAAAATTCTGACGATAAGAATCTAATTCATAATCATAAATATCGCGTCCATCCATTTGAATTTTTCCCGAGGTAGGAAAATGGAATTGCAATAATAACTGCATTATGGTAGATTTACCAGCACCGCTTTGGCCAACAATTGCAACTTTTTTTCCGGAAGGAATATTTAAGCTTACCCCTTTCAATACTTCCACATCAGCCCGAGTGGGGTAAGAAAACTGGATGTTATCAAAAGAAATGTTGCCGCGAAAACGACCTGCTTGTACGCCTCCCCGGGAACGCTCTTCAACCTCTGAGGGTGATTTTAGAATTTCTCGAATACGTTCAGTTGCCCCTATAGCACCAACTAGTTCGGTATAAAAATTTCCTAAACTTGCGATACTTCCGCCGATTACTGCCGTGTAAGTGATGAATGCAATCAGATCGCCCCCGGTAAATTTTCCAGGGGTACCGACGGGCAAAGACGCGTCCATTTGTACCATGTTCATGCCATACAGGATGACAAAAAATAAAGCGCCAAACAGCATGGTAATAATGAAAACCGCAAATACTGCTCGACCTTTTGCGTAGCGCATAGACACCTGTACAACCTCTGCATTGGATCGTCCATAGCGCTGACTTTCAAAGAGTTCATTGGTAAAAGCCTTGACCGCATGGATACTCTGTAAGGTCTCATCAAGAATGGTATTGGTATCGCCCAATCTGTCTTGACGCTGTTTAGAAAGTTTGCGCACCCAGCGACCAAACAACATGGCACCGATCACAATAACCGGAAAGGTAGCGAGCATCACAAACGCCAACCGATGCGACATCCACCATAGCACTCCAATACCCCCTACCAAAATGATAATTTGGCGGAGAAATTCAGCAAGCACGAAGTAAAACGTATTGTAGAGTTTTTCTACATCATTCGTGAGTCTACTAACCAACTCCCCTACCCTGCTTTTTTCAAAGAAAACGATGGGGAGTGAAATGAGTCGTCGATAGAGTGCCACTCGGATATCAGCAGTGCCTCGTTCACTCACCTGAGCAAACATCATGACCCTGAGATACGACACAATGCCTTGAAAAATAAGAATTAAGACAAGCCACATTCCAATTCTGGGCAAATCAATATCCTGGGGGATATTTCCCTGCGCAACGTCGAGCGAGCGGCCAATTAAGGCTGGAAACACTAAAAAAACAGTACTTCCGAGGAAAAGCAAGACCAATCCAAAAATGAACTGGGCCCTATAGGGGCGGATGTAAACAAAGATTTTGAGGGCTTCGCGGAGGCCTTCACGGGTAAGTTTGGGGCGGGATTTTTCTTCTTCTTTCTGCATAATTGGCACAAATTTCGGCACTCAAACAGAATTCCAACGTAAAAGTTGGGTAAAGTTGACAGAGCGGCTTACTCCGTTTTATCTTTGCCGAATGTATACCCTGCTTCTCTCTATCGTAATTGGCCTTTTTGTGGCCATGTTATTTGTAAATGTTTATTTCCGGGCCAAGGTACTCAAGGTATATGGTGTGCTGGTACGCAACAAAGTTGAATTTGGCGCGGCGCATATCTTCAACCGCCAAAGACTGGAGGAGGAAATTTTGCCCCGATACCCTCAGTTTCGTAATGAGATTGAAAGTTTTATTCGCCACATGAAGTATTCCATAAAAATGGCTTCTGTGCTGATGGCGTTAATCACTGCCTTTGGGGCAATTTTGATGTATTTCAGGTAACCTAATGGGAAAAAACTACACCAGCCAAGCCTTATCTCTTGCAATCTTAGTATTGTTGCTACTCATGGGCCTTTCCATGTTGCCAGGCAATATGATCTTGGGGGATTTTGAATTGCGCAAGATGGACATCTTCGCAGATGTGCGCCATAAAGTTATATTGGATACTTCTACAACTGAAGCTCGACTGGATATTCAAGATACCGCTGAGTATTCAGTCCAAGATTCAGGCCCAATTTCCCCGCTTGATTCTGCTGCTGCCATTGCATTTGCTGATTCTATTCGAGTGATTCCGCCCAAAGACTCTGTTTCCTTTGGCAAAACAATTGAAGATTATTCTTTTGACCAACAGGGGCTTAGTCGGTTTTTTGCTGCAATAGATTCCATTTCCAAAGGGCGCACCGTTCGGGTAGCATGGTACGGAGATTCTTTTGTGGAAGGCGATATATTGATCGGGGATTTGCGTGATTCATTGCAAACAAAATGGGGCGGTGCTGGCGTAGGGTTTGTTCCAATCACGTCGGAAGTAGCGCAGTTTAAACGCACCTTGAAACACAACTTTCGGGGTTGGACGGCCTATTCTGTAATTAAAAAAGCTGAAAACCGTCCCGCGCTTGGACTGAGTGGTTACACTTATCGGCCAGAGCCCGAAGCCAAAATCCACTACGAAGGGGCTAATTATTTCACACATACCCAACGCTGGAACCAAGTCCGTTTTTTTTACACGGCTGAAACCGCTCGAAAATTTGTGTGGCAAGCTGGTGGGGAGACTCCCCATGAAGGATCTCTGCCTGTGAAATCTGACCGTCTGGGCACTTGGAAGTGGAAGGGCAACGAATGGGGCACCAATGCATTTGCCATCCGCTTTCCTGAAACTAATGGCTTGCTAGCCTATGGAGTTACGCTGGAAAGTGGCCCTGGAATTTACTTCGATAATTTTTCGATTCGGGGCAATAGTGGTGGTCCCTTGAAATTTTTGGATCCTGCTTTTATCCAACAATTTGATGCTGTACAACAATATGATCTGATCGTAATACAGGTTGGCCTGAATGCCGTAACGAATTCATTGAACAACATTAGGTGGTACGAAGCCGAACTGGATCGCACCTTTAAACATCTAAAAAACTGTTTCCCAGGCAAGCCAATTTTAGTGGTCAGCGTGGGTGATCGTGGCGGGAAAGTCGGCACAGAAATCTTGACCATGCGCGGAGTGCCTGCCATTGTGAAGATGCAACGCAGCCTAGCCCGTAAACATGGCCTGCTTTTTTACGATCTTTTTTGGGGAATGGGCGGGCCAAATACCATGCTTCGTTTTGCGCACCAGAGACCACGACTGGCCAACACCGATTACACCCACCTCACGCACGAAGGCGGAAAAGTGGTGGGAACTATGATGGCAAAATTGTTTTTACAGGAAAAGGCCGAGTGGGAATTTAAGAGGAAGGTTCAATAGCTTTTCGTTCTGTACTTTTGCTTTTAACCAGGAAAGCCACTTTTAGCCATAATACCCCCCAAGAAGCGCTCATTCTGATCAAATTATGCAATCCCCCTATTTCTACAGCATGCGTCTCTTTGCATGTCTGGCTTTTCTGCTCTTTTTTATAGGGCAATGCCAATCACAATTTCGTCCGCCCCATGTCCAGGTTACAGATGCTGATACCGTTGGTGCTGGCTATAGTTTTATCCGGCAGGAAGAAAACGAGCTTGAAAACAGGGATTATTTGGAGCCTTTTTTTCAAAAACTGTATACACAGCGGACGCAAGGCGGTAAAAAAATCAGTATCGTCCACATCGGCGACTCCCATATTCTGGGCAATTTTTTAACTCGTGAAGTGCGTGATCGTCTCCAGCGCGAATTTGGAGACGCAGGTCGGGGGCTCCTATTTCCTTATAAATTAGCCCAATCCAATGGAGCAAAGGATTTTTTGGCGGAAACCAATTGTAGATGGTCCGGAGCTAATTGCCAACGCGATCTTTCTCCTGAAACCAATTTTGGTGCGGCTGGATTTAAGTTAACTACTTTAGATCCTAAAGCTGAATTAACCTTCCGTCTGCGGGACACGGCTACTTCCGAGAGTCACTTTTTTACCAAAGTGACTGTTTTTCAACGCAAAACAGCACTGGAATACGATCTTGAAGTACGAGATGAAACCTCCAATCAAGTCGCTCAACTTTTTATTGAAGATGATTATGCGCGCTCATTTTACTTTGACCGACCAGTAGGCTCAGTTACCATTGCGGCCCAAAAAAATACTGCCCAGCAAAAAAAACTTACGCTGGATGGAGTATCCATTGAAAACGAATTGAGCGGCGTGTTGTACCATTCGATTGGCGTGAATGGCGGCAAATTCATGGATTTTGCGCGCGCCAAATATTTTGCTCGTCAAGTGGCCGATCTAGAGCCCGATCTGGTCATTTTGTCTTTTGGTACCAACGAAAGTCAAGGCACCACCGAGCCAGCTTACATGCGCCGTACAATGGAATTGCTCACCACACAGATTTTGGAGGGCTGTCCAAGTACTCGAATCATGCTTACTACACCGGCCGATTCTTATCTTCGAGGCAAGGGCGTAAACCCGCACATGGCCGAAACAAGTGAAATGATTCGAAAATTTGCCCACGAGAAAGGCTTCGCATTGTGGGACTTATTCAACTTTTCAGGCGGGGAAAACTCTTCTCGACTATGGAAGTCAAACAACTTAATGACCTCAGATTCTGTACATTACACAAAATCAGGCTATGCTTTGCAGGGCAAATTATTGTATCAATCTTTGATGAAGGGGTATAATGGGTTTGTGGAAAACAAGCGCTGATTAGGTAACCTCTTTTAGCGTTCAGCACTGACAAATGCCGAAATTTCAGCCTCCTCTGCTGGCCTAAAAACCGTCCAGTCGCCATGCTTGGCAAACCAAGTCACTTGCCGTTTGGCATAATTACGTGAATGCTGCTTGATTTTTTCGATAGCAGTTTCCCGATCAGTTTTTCCATCAAAAAAATCAAAAAACTCCTCATATCCTACGGTTTTTAAGGGCGGCCGATGCCGATATGGCAAAAGCTCGCGCACTTCAGACTCCAAATCGGCCTTAATCATTCCTTCCACACGCGCATCGATGCGAGCGTAGAGTTCGGAACGTGGCATATCGAGCAAAATATAAACAGGTTGAAATGGACGCGGAGTTTTCTCCCCTTGTTTCAAAAAGGAAGAATAGGGCTGACCCGTTTCGAAACAAACCTCCAAAGCGCGGCGCAATCGGGCGGGGTTTTGCTGATCAATTTTAGCAAATTGGATGGGATCTCTTTCCGCTAATTCGCGCTGAAGCCAAGTTATTCCAGCGTTTTTTTCACCGGATTCGATGGCAATTTTCGTCTCTGAACTGATGTCTGGAAATTTGTCCAAACCTTCGCAAACCGCTCGAAGGTAAAGTCCAGAGCCGCCAACCAAAATGGCTACCTCTTTTTTGGCGTAAATTTTTTCCAATTGCCTTAGCGCATCGCTTTCAAAATCGCCCACACTGTAATTGTCGGCAACAGAAAGGAAATCAATGAAATGGTGCGGGGATTCAGCCAATTCCATGGGGCTTGGCTTGGCTGTTCCAATGCTCATTTCTCGGTAAAACTGCCGGCTATCCGCAGAAAGTATTTCTGTATCCAAGCGCTGTGCCAATCGAATGGCGAGCGCAGTTTTACCCGTAGCAGTGGCTCCGCCAATGACAATTAGCTTTTTCATAACCCTTGATCCTCAAGCGTGTACTTCCAAGCCAAGCAAAGATTCAAACATTGCACGACCATCGGTATTGCCCAATACATCTTCACTTGCTCGTTCCGGGTGAGGCATCATACCAAATACATTGCGCGTGGCATTGCAAATCCCGGCAATGCCACGGGTTGCGGCATTCGGATTTGACGCTTCTGTTTCATTACCATTTGGATCACAGTAACGGAAAAGCACTTGGTCGTTACGCTCTAATTCATCTAGCGTTTTATCCTCTGCAAAGTAGCGGCCTTCTGCATGAGCAATGGGTATTTTGAGGGCCTTTCCAAGTTCAAGTCCCGAAGTAATCGGAGAATTATGTGTCACGGCCTTGATCCACACGTTATTACAAATAAATTTTTGGCCACCATTGCGGAGCAAAACGCCTGGCAATAATCCAGATTCACAAAGGATTTGGAACCCGTTACAGACCCCAAAGACAAAGCCACCCTGTGCTGCATGGGTTTTCACCGCTTGCATAACGGGCGAAAACTGGGCAATTGCACCAGCCCGAACATAATCTCCATAAGAAAAGCCACCGGGCAGCACAATACAATCTTCTGGCCCGAAACCATCTGGAAGTTCGCGGTTTTTATGCCAAATTTTGACCACACTTTGACCCATAACCTCTCCCAGGACGTGCACCATATCGTCATCGCAATTGGAGCCAGGGAAAACAATAACACCGAATTTCATGGAATGAATTGGTAAAAAGATGAATGATTCTGGAGCTTAAAACACTGAATATAAAAGACTTAAAAAGTAATCCGCAAACTGGATAAAAAAAACAAAAAGCAAGATGCCGAGGTGCCAGAGCTCCGCCAAACGCCGATTTCGCATACTTTGGAAAGAAAGAGAAAGCATGATGCCCATAGACGATGCGGGTAGAAGCAAATGTTCCCAGCGCCATGCTGAATTTAAGAGAACGGATACTGCTCCTACTGCCAAAAACCAATACAGTACACTGGCAAATTTTTGCGACTGAATGCCCTTTCGGTTGTAAAGCGATCCAAGTCCAAGCAAAAAAACAAGTGCGAGTAAGACAATAAGTGCCGTTTTTAAAAGGGTTTTTGTATCGATAACCGCATCAAAATGATACCATTGGAAGAGATTTCCCCATTGTGATGCACGAAATTCGCCACCCCGGTCTGCCCAAAAATACCATAACCAGCCCAGTAATAGCGGAATAAAAAACCCGATTAAAAAAACAAGTCGCTCATGAAATCTAAATACCCGAACCACTTCAAACCCGGCAAAAGCTGCTACAATAAACCACAAGGCCGGTGGGTAAAACAAACTTGCTACCCCTATCCACAATGCCCCGTCTAGAATTGCCGGCGCTACGTTTGGCTTTTGATATGCATTATAAATCCGCCAAAGCGAAAAAGGCACAAACGTAGCAGCCACCAAGGGGGCTGATATAAACAGGAATTCCGGCAAGGCGCTGACAGTCAAAGCATAAAACAGGCCTGGAAACCAATTGCGCTCGCCCATCAACCTGAATTCATCGGCCAAAGTATTTATTACTATCGCTTGAATGAATACCAACAACGCCGCAGCAACAGCAGCGTAGAATGGTTCAGTCGAAACCCAGCCAAACAAAGCTTGATACAACAATCCAACTTCTGCCGATTGGCCAGGGGGCTGAAAAGCGCCAGTTAGAGCACCCAGATGCAACAGTATTATATACAGTGCAAGCGGTAAGGCTACAAAAAATTGATTGCTGCGAAAAAAAATGAGCACAATAGGCAGTTGAAGCCGCGAAGGTCGGCAAAACCCTGAAAAAAGGGAGCTCATTGAGTATAAATTCAAGGATTTTATCAAAAAAACTAGTCGTTCCCGTACATTCGCCCTGTGCGTATCTTACTCATAGAAGATGAATCCAAAACTTTGCAGTCTTTGCGGCAAGGAATGGAAGAAAATGGCTGGACGGTGAACACCGCCTCAGAGGGGTTGTCGGGCTTACGCCTGGCCCAGCAAAGTGATTACGATGTCATTGTCTCCGACATTACCATGCCTGGCATGAGTGGACTTGAACTCTGTCGCAAACTCCGCGAACAGGGGCTTGCAACGCCTATATTGCTCCTTACTGCGCTCAGCCATACTGACGACAAGATAATAGGGTTTGACGCAGGGGCTGACGACTACCTGGCCAAGCCTTTTGAATTTAGGGAATTACTCGCCCGGGTCAAAGCTCTAGCCCGCCGTCCAGCGCCCAACTTAAAAACAGAAAACATTCTGCGCTTTCATGATTTAGAGCAAGATCTTGATGCCAAAACGGTACGGCGCGCTGGCAAAGAAATCATGCTCACCCCCCGAGAATTTGCCCTGCTGGAGTTTTTGCTACGCAACCCGGGAAAGGTGCTTTCTAAAACCGAAATTGCAGAAAAAGTGTGGGATGTTGATTTTGACACCGGAACCAATGTCATCGAAGTATATATGAATTACCTTCGCAATAAGATGGACAAAGGATTTGACCAAAAACTTATTCATACCCAATTTGGACAAGGGTATATCTTAAAATAATTATGCGCACACTATATCTTATCCGTCACGCCAAGTCGAGCTGGGGCAACCCAGGCCTTCGGGATCACGACCGTCCGCTCAATGAACGGGGTCTTCATGACGCTCCAAAAATGGCTCAACTACTTGCAGAACAAGGGATTAAACCTGATCTTTTAGTGAGCAGTCCAGCTAAACGCGCCCTTACCACGGCGTTGTATTTTGCCGAAGCATTCAAAATTGAGGGTATCGAAGTACTACGGGAAGCAAAAATATACGAGGCCTTTCCACATGAAATACTCAGCATTATCAGTGACTTACCCGAGTCTGCACAAACGGTAGCACTCTTTGGTCATAACCCGACGTTCACCGAAGTAGCCAATCGATTTATGGAAAATGATTTCATAGAAAACATTCCAACCTGCGGCATAGTTAAAATCTCTTCCTCCGCTGATTCGTGGCGAGAATTTTATGAAGGAAACTCAAAAGTGGCTGCTTGTTATTTTCCGAAAGAAGTTTTATGAAAAAGAATATTGGAGCCCTGCTTGCGATGGTTTTATCCCTCACCATATTCCACGCTTGCCAGTACAGTCCCCAAGAACAACCAACCCTCCCGGACGAAAAGATTGCACAGATCATGGCCGACCTAAGTGTTGCAAATGCTGCGACGACAGGGTTGGCAGGATATACAAAAGACAGTCTGATGCATGTATATTTCAAACAAGTGTTTGAGATACACAATGTATCGAGTGAAAACTATGAAAAAGACCTTCGAATTCTCGCAAAAGACCTGCCTCATTTGGAGCGCATCGTAAAACAATCGGAGGAGTTCTTGACGGAAGGGAAGGGCCCGGCGGAGGAACAGCTAAAAAAGTAGAATGCCTTCTGATCCAGCGACCAAAAGGCATTCCTAGTATTTAATTGGGTAAAGTCTTTAGAATATCCTTTACAAGCTACTTTGCCAAAACCTTAGCGACCAAATCGGCAGCTTCTTGAAATTCTGTGGCGCCCATTACTTCGAGGCCAGATTCATCAATGATTTTTTTGGCAATATCGGCGTTAGTGCCTTGTAAACGTACAATAACGGGTACAGGAATCGTCCCAATCGCTTTGTAAGCATCCACTACACCTTGCGCAACTCGGTCGCAACGAACAATCCCGCCAAAGATATTGATGAGAATGGCCTTTACATTCGAGTCTTTCAAGATGAAGCGCATTGCGTTTTCGACACGTTGTGCATCGGCGGTACCGCCAACGTCAAGAAAGTTTGCTGGTGAACCGCCTGATAGTTGAATTAAATCCATGGTAGCCATAGCAAGGCCAGCACCATTGACCATACAACCAACATTACCATCTAGTTTCACGTAATTAAGATCAAGATCTTGCGCTTCTACATCAGCAGGATCTTCCTCATCCTTGTCACGGAGCAGTTCAAGTGCTTTTTGACGATAGAGTGCATTATCATCAAGGGTCACTTTAGCGTCTACGGCAATAATGTGATCGTCAGAGGTTTTAAGACAAGGGTTGATTTCGAACATTGAAGCATCCGAGCCGATGAATGCTGCGTAAAGCTTAAGCACAAAATCTACCATTTCCTTGAATGCCGCACCGTTCAAACCTAGGTTAAAAGCCACTTTTTGCGCCTGAAACGGTCTTAAGCCCAAAAGTGGGTCAATAAATTCAAAGAAAACACGCTCAGGCGTATCGTGCGCTACTGCTTCAATATCCATTCCACCATCTGGAGAGTACATAATGACATTGCAACCTCTGCCACGGTCAGTCAAAATGCTGATATAGAATTCTTTAGGTTCGCCAGGTCCTGGATAAAAGACATCCTGTGCCACCAAAACCTTGCGCACTAATTTACCTTCAGCAGAGGTTTGTGGGGTAATCAATTGCATCCCGATCATCGCTTGTGCAAGTTCGCCAGCCTGTTCAGGACTTTTAGCCAATTTCACACCGCCACCTTTACCCCGTCCGCCTGCATGCACCTGCGCTTTGACCACGCACCAACCCGAATTGTAAAGTTCCTTAATTTTTTGGGCTGCTTCCACGGCTTCTGCCGCATTGGTAGCAACGATTCCCTCTTGGATTTTTACTCCGTAAGATTTGAGCAGTTCTTTGCCTTGATATTCGTGAAGATTCATTTTTTATGAGAAGTGGTCAATGTGATCCGCCAATGCTAAGGCTTCGGCGGGGAAAGCGGGCAAAAGTACATCGAATTTGACTTTTGGGGTTTCTCCAGTTCAAATAAATCTGTTCTTACCGTAATGAGGCCCCTTCATCGTCAATTAACTTTCTTCCTATGACCCGAATGATGCGAGCTGGAAAGTTTTGCAAAATTCTATAATCGTGTGTTGCACAGAGCACCGCCGTATTATGTTGCTTGGCAAGGTTGCGTAAAAGTGTGAGTACGTCATCGCTGGTTTCCGGATCCAGATTACCCGTCGGTTCGTCGGCGAGCAGCAGTGCAGGCTTGTTGAGCAGCGCGCGTGCAATGACCACCCGTTGTTGTTCTCCGCCAGAAAGTTCAAAAGGCATGGCCGGGCGTTTAGAAGAAAGACCCACCTCGGCCAAGACCTCATCTACTCGTTTGTCTATCGCGACTGCGTCTTCCCATCCTGTGGCGCGTAAAACAAAGCGGAGGTTTTCCTCCACACTTCTGTCTGTCAACAAGTTGAAGTCTTGGAAAACGATGCCAAGTTTACGACGGAGTTCGTGCACATTGCGCCTAGAGATGCTTCGAAGGTCAAAGCCTGCTACTTCACCAAAGCCACTATCGAGCCGCAATGCGGCATAGAGGGTTTTAAGTAAACTACTTTTACCACTCCCGGTTTTGCCGATTAAATAGGTGAATTCTCCTTCGGCGATATTCAGGCTGATGTTTTGGAGAATTATACTGCCGTCCGTTTGGCGGATGTCGGCATTGGTGAGTTTTACGATGCTTTTCACAATCAGTTTAGCAGGATTTTCAAAATGTAAGGCTATAAAAGTATGCAAAAAATTGATCGAAAAAACAAGTGTTT
>JBBQLD010000022.1:0-20826 GCA_038327555.1 Chitinophagales bacterium | reverse complement strand
GATGGGAGCGCTGAAACGAAAATGCTATCCCGAAATTTACAGCCATTTGCATCTGTCAATTCCGCCCAATAAACACCTGACTGAATCACGGTAAAAAGTGCGCTGCTACTACCGTCTTGCCAAAGCGAAATGCCTGCGGCGGCAAGTGGCAGTGGCAATTGGTTGATGCAGACATTCGTGTCCTGACCCAAGGAAAAGACAGGTAAGGGTAAAATTTCTAGCGTCACATAAGCCGTATCGGCAGGACATAAGCCATTTTCGATGGTGTAGGAATAGGTGCCGGGCAGGTCACTTTGTGGGGAAAATACACCCCCAGCAAGCGTAGGCGACCATACACCGCCTGCTATGCTGGCTGGCGAGAACAATGAGAAAGGCGCCGCATCCGCACAAACAGAGAACGTGGTGTCCAGACCTGCCGAAAGAAGGCTTTGTACAGGCAGGTAAGCATAAGAAGTATCGGTTCGGTTCCCAGACGCAAAAGCAATTACCTCTACCGTTCGTAAGCCAGGCGTAGGCTGAGGAGCATCATTGTGCCACAATACGCTGCGGAGTGCGCTTTGGTAGTCTATGTTTGCTACTACGACTGCGGTACTGGACGCAGCCGCAAGCCTGAGCCAACCCGTTCCCTGACCGCTCACACCGACCGAGCCAAATGCCGTGGCTGTGAGATATTCGAGCGGGGAATCTGGAGCGGGCGCCAACAGCCTGATCCTGATGGAATCGGTGTGATAGCCTGAGTAATAGGTTGCATCCGTGTCGGCTACGATGAGCGAACCAGACGAGCAAAGGGGGAGTGCTTGCCAGTCAGTAGGTGGCGCGTTGGAGGAGGTATCGGGGTCTAGGTTTAGGCGGACGGTACAGTCCAACTTTTTGAATTCGTTTGTTGCTATACCCCAAGTGCGATACGGCATATCGCAAAGATATCCTGTATCCAATGTCATGGGATTAAGCCAAAATACTTGATTGGGGAGATTAATTTTTTCTGGTACAGTGAGGTAGGTAATTTGACTATCACAGCTTATTAATTCTGTGGCTAAGCAGGTTGGCCCGATTAATATTTCAGGAATAGAGTCTATTACTGTTGCTACCGGCGGATTAAGGATAATTTGAAGGAAAACCGTCGCAGTAGTAGCAAATATTACTCCATCTCTGAAAGTTAAGTCGGAAATTGGGTATGGAGTGATGAATCCATAATCATTTGAAGTAGCTGATAATAAATCATAGGAATAAAATCGACCGCCACCTGAACCATATAGCACGTTGTCCTCTCCGCATACAAGCGCCGTGATGATATATGGCGGGAAAAGACTATTTGGAAGCGTATCAAAAGGAATCACACTTCCAGTTTGAGGATTTACCTCAGCTAGCATAGTCCCACTTAAAGTATTCTGCAAGCTCACATAATAATTACCATTCGGACAAATTGCCAAGTCAGAGACAATCATGGGAAAACCGATACCTGATGTGTCAATATGTACAATCGTAGTATCCTGACAATTATTAACGTCGAAGCAATTTAGATACCATTCGCCAAAGGCAGGATTGCCTAAGTACGGCTCATTGCGCACATAGTAAAATGTTTGCCCGAAACATAATTGCGATGTACTTGATAGACAACCGATGATTAAAATAAAGCGTAACATATCAAGATTGAATTATAACAGATACACGAAAAAATCAGGTAACAGCAAAAGATGCTGTTACCTGATCAGATAACTGTCAAAATCAAATCTTGACGAAACGAAGGTTCTGAGTACCAAATCTTGTTTGAATGGATGCAGTATAAATGCCAGATGTTTGCGGAATGTTATTCAAAACGAGGCTATTTATACCTGCTGAAAAATTGTACTTATATTGTTGTATTATCCGACCTGTGTTGTCAAAAACAACAAGATTTGCCTCATCAGATAAGGGCATAGTCACATCTATATGGACGAATTCAACAATAGGATTCTGGCTTACCAATTTTGCTCCAAAAGGAAGATTGGCCTTTTCATCCCCGATTTCAAGCAGAATAAGAGCATGACCTTGGTTGTAACGAATCTGCCGATATTCAGGGTTATTAGGTTGACGAATCAAGCCCTTAAGACCATGAATGTCCTTTTTGGCTCTTACGTGTGCATATGCTATGACCTCACCTTCTCTCAAATCCTCACCCTCAATTTTCATTGACATCCAAGAAAAGTAGGCTGAATTTGTTTTTGTATCGGAAAGGATATTAGAAAGCACCATATCATCTTCAGAAAACACTTGACTTTCTATGGACAAAAGATCTATATACTCAGCATCAAAATCAAGTTGCATCCCGCATAGTGTAACCTCAGACAAAGACTGAGTTGAAATAGGTATCAGCAACTCTTGCCCTGCGCGTAGACTCTGGTCAGAAATAAAAAATCTGTGCCTAGGTTCATCTTCCTGTCTACCTTCCGAAATATCATTTACGATGCTTGTACCACAAAGAGGAGAATCCCCATTCACATCTCCCCTTTTGACTCCTCTAAAATGATTAATTTGGTTGGAGATTAGTGGCCCGGTTATCGCTGATGAAGGAATAAGATTTAAGTCTCCTGTTGGAGGGTCATTTGCCGCCCAAACGCTTTCCGGAACAAATCTCCAAGGACTCCAACCTGACGGGAAAACAGGAGTAATAAGATTATAGCACTGCCACATGTAATAAATATCATTGTAAGTGGCCCAACCATTTCCATTAAAATCTGCAGCTAAATACTGTGCTAAATTCCCATTTTCGACACCTATTATTAGATCTCGAGCATAATCAATATCCTCAGTCCACACACCGCAACATACATCTGTGCTGCCATTTTGCGCATAACTTTTTGTTGGAGTAATTGTATAACTATAACCCGACGTAGCGCCAAAAAATTGATACGGAGGCTGCGCAAAAAGTTGTGACGTGGGATAAGATGAGCCAGCAAAACAGCCCGAAGGAGGTGTTACTGCAACCGTCACTCCTGGCACTCCAGTAGAGCCCGCACAATTTGCCCAATATTGTAGGCCTGACTGGGCCTTGTTAATTTGTCCAGCAAGGTTAAATCCGGAGGGAGCTGTTTGTGAAGCCGTTGCTGGGGTTATTGAGGGTCCTGAAAAGCCCGTCTGAATTACAACCCCTGCGATATTAACAGTAGAAATAGTACCAGGCTCAGCACGAAAAAGCAATGTAATTAACGGAAGATAGTCTGTTCCAAGGGAGAAGGTGTTACTACCATTGGGGTTTTTAATAATGGTCACCCCTGTACTTGAGTAAGTTACAGTAAAACCATTTGCGGGGTCAGTAAAATAGGAGTCTATAGTAGAAAGTGTTGCGTCAACACACACCGCAGTACCAGATACATTAACCCCAATATTCAATCCCCTTGCAATAGTAATGGTATTGCTGTTCCACTCAACTACGTATTCTGTAGAACCGTTGGAGAGGTTCTGAATGGAAAGAATATTAAAGTCCCCGGCTTGGGCGTTTCCTAACCCACTCCACAATAGAAAGAACATGACTATCGAATGTGTGTGTGTGTGTGACAACCATCGTGCCACATTTTAAAGAATTGTCTCATGGTTAAATCGTCTTTTGTAGATAAAAATGGAGGGTGAAATTCGTGCTTCTGGCTCGGGCCCTGAGCCGTTGGGCGCAGCAAACATAACCAGGCATTTCCAGTTATTTACCGCTCGGTATATTAATTGTTGTGCTTTAACCAAAATGAGCATTGGTATATACACAAAGAAAAGAGGCGGCACCCAATGGGTACCGCCTCTCCTATATTTAGAGCAATAATGCCTTATGCTTGCTCTTCGCCTTTCTTTTCTTCAGATTCATCTGCTGCAGGAGAAGCGGAAGCTTCTTCAACTGCTGGCACTTCTGCTTCAGCAGTAGCTTCTTCGATTGCAACAACTTCTTCAACTGGTGCAACCTCAGCAACTTCAGCTACTACTTCAACAGGAGCCGCAACTTCAACTGGTGCAACCTCAGCAACTTCAGCTACCGCTTCAACAGGAGCCGAAACTTCAACTGGCGTAACTTCAGCTACCGCTTCAATAGGAGCCGCAACTGCTTCAATTACTTCCTCAGTAATATCTTCTTCGACCATTGGTGCTAATGGCGCTTCCGCAATTGGAGCTGCTTTACGACCACCACGACGGGTTTTCTTAGCCTGACGAACTTTTCCTGCATTTGGATTGTAGGTTTCGTTGAAATCTACAAATTCAATCATTGCTGTTTCGGCACCATCACCACGGCGGAAGCCTAGTTTGATGATACGCAGGTAACCACCTGGACGTTCGCCGACTTTCTCTGCTACAGTGCCAAAGAGTTCTTTAAGTGCCTCTTTGTTTTGCAAGTAACTGAATACAATACGGCGAGAATGCGTTGAATTATCCTTTGCTTTAGTAATGAGCGGCTCCGCATAGCGGCGAAGGGCTTTTGCCTTGGCAAGTGTGGTTGTAATACGCTTGTGCTCAATCAATGCGATAGCTAGATTGGCAAGCAGGGCGCGACGGTGTGATTCTGTACGCCCGAGGTTGTTAATTTTGTCTCCGTGTCTCATTGTAAAAGTACCTTTTGTTTAGGTGGCGGCACTGGGGCAGTCAATTTAAGACGCTCAACAGTTACCACGCTTTGTTAGTGTTAAGTGTTGAGTGGTAAGTGGTTTTAAAGAATAGTGGCAAACAATATTAACACTTATCACTAACCACTTATCACTCAATTATTTATTCTTCGTCCAACTTGTACTTCGCCAAATCCATGCCGAAAGTCAGATTTTTGTCTTGCAATAGCTCCTCGATTTCTACCAACGACTTCTTACCGAAGTTCCGGAATTTGAGAAGTTCGTGGGTATCGTAGCGCACCAATTCAGCCAACGTATTGATTTTGGCGGCCTTGAGGCAATTGTAGGCACGAACGCTGAGATCCAAATCTTCCAAAGAAGTTTTCAGCAATTTGCGCATGTGAAGGATATGCTCATCTACAACACTCTCTTCACGATTAGTCGGTGTATCGAACGTGATGTTCTCATCTGTAATAAGCATCAAGTGCTGAATGAGAATACGGCTTGCCTCACGGATAGCATCTTCAGGGTGGATAGTACCATCCGTTTTGATATCAATCGTAAGCTTTTCATAATCCGTACGCTGCCCCACACGGGTGCTTTCAACGCGATAAGCGACATTTTTGATGGGCGTGTAAATCGCGTCAATTGGAATAACACCAATTGCTGCATCCTTAGGTGCTCCATCTTCAGCTGGTTGGTAACCACGACCTTTGTTAATTGTCAGCTCCAGTTCAAGCGTCACCGATGGTTCCATGCGGCAGAGCAGGAGATCCGGATTCATTATCTTGAACACGTTTGTGAAGTCCTCAATGTCGCTTGCACGGAATTCTTCCTTACCACTAATGGTCAGATAGATTTTCTCCTGTGTATTTTTGTCATCCTGCACCACAGGTTTGATGCGAACTTGTTTGAGGTTCAGCACAATGTCCACCACGTCTTCTACCACGCCCTTTATCGTCGCAAACTCATGGTCAACTCCACCAATACGAACCGCATTGATGGCATAGCCTTCGAGAGAGGAGAGAAGAACGCGGCGAAGTGAGTTGCCAACCGTTTGGCCAAAACCTGGCTCCAAAGGTTTGAACTCGAAAGTGCCTTCAAATTCGGTCGCTTTTTGCAACAGGATTTTGTCAGGCTTCTGGAAATTGAGAATACTCATATTTGGAATGCTCCGAGAGTGTTGGTGGGAAAAACAAATTTGATTTCGAGGGCGTAAAGGTCAGTGGATAAGCAAGGGCTTGAAACGCGAAAATGGTTGGCGTTCTCAAAAAGAGCGCCAACCGTTCCGCAATTGCTGTCTATTATTTCGAGTACAACTCGACAATCAACTGTTCGTTGATATTTTCTGGAATTTGATCCCGTTGCGGGTATGCAAGAAAAACACCCTGCATCTTATCAACATTCCATTCTAACCATCCGAACTGACGAACATTGTTGGTTTTAGCGCCAACATGGGTGGTTACAATCTCCAAACCTTTTGATTTGCCCCTAACAGCAATGATATCGCCAGGTTTGCAAGAATAAGATGGAATATTCAAAACTTTCCCATTCACAGTAACGTGACGGTGGCCAACCAATTGGCGTGCGCCGCGACGCGTTGGAGAAATACCAAGGCGGTATACTGTGTTATCCAAACGGGCTTCCAAAAGTTGAAGCAAGATCTCGCCTGTGACACCATGTCGGCGCGTAGCGCTCACAAAGGTCTTACGGAATTGACGCTCCAATACACCATAAGTGTACTTAGCTTTTTGCTTTTCTTTCAGCTGGCCAGCATAGTTGGATGGCTGCTTTTTTTTGCGGGTTAGGCCATGTTGGCCTGGCCCGTACTTCCGGCGTTCGAACGCTTTGTCAAAGCCAAAAATTGGTTCGCCGAACGAGCGGGCTTTCTTCGTGGTTGGTCCAGTATAACGAGCCATGTTAATGGAATATGGTCAATTTAATGAATGTGGTCAATGTGGTCAATTTTTAAATGTGGTTAAGGAAGTCAGTCATTGCTTATAATTTGCACACTGACCACGTTAATCACATTGTCCACATTATTATACGCGGCGACGCTTTGGAGGGCGGCAACCGTTGTGGGGCAGCGGAGTTACGTCGTTAATGACGAGCACCTTAATGCCTGATTGGTCAATGGCACGAATGGCAGATTCACGACCAGAGCCTGGTCCTTTCACAAACACCTCTGCAGAGCGTATACCAGCTTCATGCGCAGTTTTGGCTGCGTCACTAGCAGCTACTTGTGCTGCATATGGCGTATTTTTCTTAGAGCCACGGAAACCTGCTTTACCCGCTGATGCCCAAGATACCACCTCTCCTTGCTTGTTGGTGATAGAAATGATAATGTTGTTAAAGCTTGCGCGAATAAACACCATACCTTCAGGGGTGATCTTTACCTTACGCTTAACAACTTTTTTTGCTGCTCCTTTTGCCATTGTATGAAAATGTAGTCAATATTATCCCGCCTACGCTTTGGCTTCGGCGGGTAAAGTGGTCAATTTTTACTTAGTAACTTTCTTTTTGCCCGCAACTGTCTTACGTTTGCCTTTACGGGTACGAGCATTGGTACGTGTGCGCTGTCCGCGGAGCGGAAGGCCCTTACGGTGACGCATACCTCGGTAGCAACCGATGTCCATGAGCCGTTTGATATTCATCTGTACCTCAGACCGAAGTTGACCTTCCGTCTTATACTCATCAGTGAGTAAACGGGAAATGGCCTTGATATTCTCGTCGGTCCATTGATCGGTCTTAGTATCCTCACTAATACCAGCCTTTTCAAGGATAGCTTTAGCAGAAGACGGACCAATGCCGTAGATATAGGTGAGGCTAATAATTCCTCTTTTGTGGCGGGGCAAATCCACACCTGCAATACGTGCCATATTTCTTTATTGATTTGTTGAACAGGTGATTTGTTGATTTGTGAGTAAAACACTCAAGTAAGCAAACCAACGCATCAGCATTCAATTAGCCTTGACGTTGTTTGAATTTTGGGTTCTTTTTGTTGATCACATAAAGTTTGCCTTTCCGGCGAACGATTTTACAATCAACAGAACGCTTTTTGATGGACGGTCTGACTTTCATATCGTGTCGAATTATCTATTTGCAAAAAGTAGTTATCCTGGTTTATTGGTGCGTTTACTTGTAGCGGTAAATGATGCGTCCTCTTGAAAGGTCGTATGGTGACATCTCTACAGAAACCTTGTCACCTGGCAAAATACGGATATAGTGCATTCGCATTTTGCCTGAAATAGTAGCCAAGATTACGTGGCCGTTCTCCAGTTGAACTTTGAAATTCGCATTGGATAGGGCTTCGGAAACCACGCCATCTTGCTTGATAATATCTTCTTTTGCCATAAAATCGGCCTCTTTTGATTTCGGGGTGCAAATGTCTAACTTTTAGGTAGTATTTCCTGCAAGTCAGGGTTATTTTTTATTGCATCTAACAGATAACTATGGTCGGAGAGAATATCCGCCTTGTTTTTTTTCACCACTACAGAGTGTTCAAAGTGCGCGCTAGGCATTCTGTCTCTTGTATGTATGGTCCATCCGTCATCCGCTTGGTGTACTTCTTTTTTTCCTAAATTGATCATTGGCTCTATCGCCAAGACTAATCCTTCCAAAATTAAGGGGCCTTTTCCACGCTTCCCATAGTTGGGTACTTCAGGATCTTCATGAAGAGAACGACCTACTCCGTGCCCTACCAAATCTCGTACCACACCATAAGCATGTTTTCGCTCGCAATATTCTTGAATTGCTGCGGATATATCCCCAATTCTCTTTCCATGCACCGCTTGTTCAATACCTAAGTAAAGTGATGCGTAGGTTACTCGAAGCAATTCTAAGGTGGGCTCTTCAACATTTTGAAAAGCAAAAGTGAATGCAGCATCTCCATAAAACCCCTCCAACTCAACTCCGCAATCCACCGAAACTATATCCGTTTCTTTAAACTCACGTTTGCTAGGAATACCATGCACTACAATATCATTGTAAGAAACACAAAGTGAAGATGGAAAACCGTGATAACCTTTAAAGGCAGGTCTACCGCCATGATCACCAATGAATTCCTCTGCTGCTTTATCAATTTCCTCTCCCGTCACACCTGGTTTTAAAATGCTAGCAACGTGCGCCAATGTTTTAGAAACCACTAGATTGGCGTTACGCATCAACTCAATTTCAGCGCTAGTTTTATAAAAAACCTTTTTACCATCTTTACCTGTCGCAAATAAACCCATGATCTATTGAGGCTGCCCAACTTGGATACCCGAAGAAGAACGACCTTGGATACGGCCAGATTTTATCAAGCCATCATATTTTTTTGTCAGAAGGTAACTTTCAATCACCTGAAGCGTATCCAAAGCAACACCTACCATGATTAGCAAGGTGGTACCCCCAAAGAACAAAGCAAATTGCTGGTTAATCCCAAATGTCGCGGCAATTGATGGCATTATACCCAGTAGTCCCAAGAAAATTGCACCTGGGAGCGTAATTCTGGTCATAATATTATCAATATACTCCGAAGTAGATTCACCAGGCTTCACACCAGGAATGAAGGCATTATTGCGTTTTAGGTACTCAGCATAATTGGTCGGGTTGATCATTAACGCTGTATACACATAGGTAAACACCACAACCAGGGTAAAGAACAATACATTGTAACCTAGTGAATAGATATCATTGAGCATGTGAATACGCCCTGAATTCGCATCTGTGCCCGATAAATACTGCATTGCAGTAGCTGGTAGGAACATGAGTGCTTGGGCGAAAATGATCGGCATTACACCTGCGGAATTGATCTTCAAAGGCAGGTAATCTCGAGCACTGGCTTGTGGCATAGTGCCGCCTGTGCGCCCAACCATTCTTTTTGCAAATTGTATCGGAATACGCCTGACCCCCTGAATAACCAGGATTGTTGCAAGTACGATGACAAAGAAAAACGCAAGTTCAACAAAGAAAAGCAACAACTTGTTCTCCCCAAAAAGTTTGACGAACTCAAAAGAGAATGCATAAGGCAAACGTGCTATGATGCCCGACATAATAATAAGGGAAACACCATTGCCAATTCCTTTATCCGTAATACGCTCGCCAAGCCACATACAAAATATGGTACCTGCCGTTAAGATAATAATATTGGAGAACCAGAACAAACCATCTGGAACGTCAGGAGAAACACCACCTGGAATACTGCGAATTAACTGTAGGTAGCCACCACCCTGTACAAGGGTTATAGCCACTGTAAGCAAACGAGTAATTTGATTTAAACGCTTGCGGCCACTTTCCCCCTCCTTCGTCTGTAAACGTTGAAAGTATGGAACTGCGAAACCTAACAATTGCACAATAATAGATGCCGTGATATAAGGCATTACACCCAAGGCAAAAATAGCTGCATTGTCAAAGGCTCCTCCAGTGAAGATGTTGATCAACCCTAAGAGGTCATTCCCTCCGCGGTTTTGAGAGGCCTTATCCAGTGCTGCAGGGACTACGCCAGGCAAAACTATGAATGTACCTACACGGTAGATCAACAATAGGGCGAGCGTAAAAAGAATACGTTCGCGGAGCTCTTTTATGCTCCAAATATTTTTAAGAACGGTAAAAAATTTCATTACCGAGAGAGGATTTAAACGAGTTCGATGCTTCCACCGAGGGCTTCGATGGCTGCTTTGGCAGATGCCGAGGCGGCGTGTACTTTAAGAATAACTTTGGAGGCTAGTTTGCCTTTACCCAACACTTTGATTTTGTCTGACGCACGGGAGACCCCAGCTGCTACCAAAGAAGCAATATCAAATGTATTAGTGCCTGTTTTTTGAATTAAGGCTTCGAGTGCACCCAAATTAAGTGGCACGAACTCCACACGGTTTACGTTCTTGAAGCCGCGTTTTGGCAAACGACGCTGCATTGGAGTTTGACCACCTTCAAAGTGACGCTTTTCCTTCGAACCGCTTCGAGCCCTGTCACCTTTGTGACCACGCGTCGAAGTGCCACCACGACCGGAGCCTTGGCCACGACCGATGCGTTTTTCCTTCTTGGTAGAACCTTCTGCCGGTTGGAGATTAGAGAGATTCATTGCTTATTTTTATTTCAATGCAACACTTTTAAGTGAAGCAAATTTTTTATTGAAATTCAATCAGTTAAGCTCAAACGAGCTATACGTTTTCAACTTTTACAAGATGCTGAATGACGCGAAGCATACCAACTATCTGCGGTGTGGCCTCATGCTGTATGGTCTGATTCATCTTGCGAAAACCTAATGCAGTAAGCGTAAGCTTTTGGCGCTTAGACTTGTCGATCGGGCTTCTAAGCAGGGTGATGTTTACTTTGCTCATTGATTATCCTTTAAAAAGTTTATCCAAAGAAATGCCACGCTGACGAGCCACTTCAGATGCGCTACGGAGACTAGCGAGTGCTGCAATAGTAGCCTTTACTACGTTGTGCGGATTTGCAGAGCCTTGCGATTTAGCAAGACAGTCATGCACACCAACAGATTCCAGCACTGCGCGCATTGCGCCACCAGCGATAACACCAGTACCATGGGCTGCCGGCTTGATAAATACCCGACCTGCATCGAACTTGCCGTATGCTTCGTGCGGAATGGTTCCATTTAAAATTGGAACCTTGACGAGATTTTTTTCTGCGTCTTTAACCGCTTTAGAAATAGCCTCAGACACCTCACGAGCTTTACCAAGCCCTTGTCCGATGGTACCTTTACCATCACCTACTACCACTACAGCAGCGAAAGTGAAGGTACGGCCACCTTTTGTGACTTTGGCCACACGGTTGAGAGCCACAAGTTTTTCTTTGAGACCAGATTCTTCGCTAGTGCGAGAAACTTCTTTTTCTCTTTCTTGCCTTGCCATTTTGCTAAGGTTGTTTATTGGTTGATTGATTGATTTGGTGCGTTAAATTAAGTTTTGAACTAACCAAAAATACGACTCACCAGATCAACAAAAATCATTTTAAAACTGAAGACCTCCATCGCGCGCACCATCAGCCAATGCCTTTACACGCCCGTGATATAGATAGCCGCCACGATCGAACACTACACTTTGAATACCAGCAGCTTTTGAACGCTCTGCAATTAGCTTGCCGACTTCTACTGCTTGGGTGACATTATTACCAGTCAATCCTTGAGAGGAAGCTGAAGCCAAGGTATGCCCCGATAAATCGTTGATTACTTGACAGTATATAGCATTATTGGAGCGATATACACTAAGCCTTGGACGCTCTGCTGTGCCGTTAACCTTTTTACGGACACGCATGTGAATGCGCTTACGGCTTTGCTCTTTTGTACGTTTCATCGTATAGTATCAATTTAGGCAGTTCCGATTTCTGACCGGAAAAACATTGATTGTTAATTTGAATATTAATTATTGAAAATTGTTGCACTTGTTTTGCCTTAAGAAGGCAATTACAAAACAATTCGCAATTATTATTTCTTGCCACCAGCAGTCTTGCCGGCTTTGCGACGAATCTGCTCGCCTTTGAACATGATACCCTTTCCTTTATAGGGTTCAGGTTTGCGGAAGCCGCGCATTTTGGCACAAACTTGGCCCAAAAGTTCTTTGTCAATACCCTCTAAGCGAATGAGCGGAGGTTGACCTTTCTCCATTGCCGTCGTCACTTTGATTTCGGAAGGGACATAGAAGATAACAGGGTGCGAAAAACCAATAGTGAAGGTAACCAAGTTGCCTTGGCTTTCTACACGGTAGCCAACACCGATAATTTCCATTTCTCGGGTATAGCCCTCGCTCACACCAACAACCATGTTGTTGATGAGCGCGCGGTAAAGCCCGTGCATGGCGCGGTGGCGCTTTTGGTCGGTTGGTCGGTTAACGGTAAGTGTACCATCTTCGACACTTACCTTGATATCTGGATCAACCTTTTGGCTAAGCGATCCCTTTGGGCCTTTAACGATAACTGTGTTATCGGATGCAACCGTGATTTCCACTTTTGCGGGAAGGCTTATCGGTAATTTTCCAATGCGTGACATATCGCAGAGTGTTCTTAAAGTTCTTGATGAGAATTAGCAGATGTAGCAAAGTAGCTCACCACCTACGTTGAGGTCGCGGGCATTTTTGTCTGTCATCACTCCTTTTGAAGTAGACACGATCATCGTGCCCAAACCGTTAATGATGCGGGGAATATCGCCTGCACCCGAAAACTTACGTAAGCCTGGACGGCTGACACGCACGAGTTCACGGATGACTGGCTGTTTGGTAACCGTGTCGTATTTCAGGGCGATTTTGATAAGACCCTGCTTATTCTCCGGCGTTTTGTCTTCGAAGGTATATTTAAGGATATACCCTTGATCATACAAGATTTCCGTCATGGATTTCTTGATGCGCGAAGCCGGAATCTCTACGATACGATGCCCCGCCATTTGCGCATTGCGGATGCGGGTGAGATAGTCTGCTATCGGGTCGGTGACGTGCATTTTATCAAAAATAGTTGATAGTTGTTGGTTGTTGGTTGCTCAATTTTAGAAAAAATCGTTTTACTTCAGACTTTGAACAAGCGATTATTTTCTTTCCTGTTTACGACAGGTGAACAACGATTTTTACCACGACGCTTTGGTGACGCCCGGTATTTTACCGAACAAAGCCATTTCGCGGAATTTGACACGGCATAAGCCGAACTTGCGCATGTAGCCTTTTGGGCGCCCAGTCAACAAGCAGCGATTGTGCAAGCGAATAGGATTTGAGTTGCGCGGGAGTTTGTCAAGCGCTTCATAGTCACCAGCCTCTTTGAGCTTCTTGCGAAGGTCAGCATATTTGGCTACCATGCGTTTGCGTTTGTTTTCGCGGGCAATGACGGATTTCTTTGCCATGTTACTTTATATCGTTGAAAATGAGGATCTGAAGTTATTTTTTGACAAATGGCATGCCCATTTCTTTGAGCAAAGCATAAGCCTCAGCATCAGTTTTAGCAGTAGTCACAATTGTGACGTCCATACCCATAATCTTGCTCACTTTTTCAATGTCAATTTCAGGGAAGATGATCTGCTCAGTGATGCCCATTGTAAAGTTACCGCGACCGTCGAATGATTTGTCATTCACTCCACGAAAGTCACGCACCCGAGGTAACGAGATATTAAGGAAGCGATCAAGAAACTCGTACATCCGTTCTCCACGTAAAGTTACGCGAACACCAATGGGCATTCCTTCACGGAGTTTAAAGTTTGAGATCGATGTCTTTGCTTTAGTCGGCACAGCCTTTTGACCTACAATAATGGCGAGTTCAGCGGCAGCGTTATCCACCAACTTCTTGTCGCCCGTAGCATCTCCGATGCCTTGGTTGATGCAAACCTTCTCAATACGAGGCACTTGCATTACAGAAGAGTAGTTGAACTGCTGCATGAGCGCAGGAGCCACTTCCTTCTGGTATTTTGTCTTAAGACGAGGTACGTAGTTCATTACTTGATGACGTTACCGGATTTTTTTGAAAAGCGTACACGTACACCGTTTTCTTCACGGCGGCCGATACGAGTTGCTTCGCCACTTTTAGGATCTGTGTGCGCAAGATTGGAAACATGAATACTAGCTCCCATTTCTTGAATTCCACCAGATTCTGTCTGGGTAGCCTTCACGTGTTTTTTCACGATACGCACACCTTCCACGATAGCGCGATTCTTATCGGGGAACACTTGCAGCACTTCGCCCTTTTTTCCCTTGTCGTCACCAGAAATGACAACCACTTTATCACCCTTTCGGATGTGGAGTTTAGGAGCAAAACGTTTTACGATATTTTTCTTCGTAGCCATTTCGAGAATGGTTGAATTTATTGAATTTTAAAGCACTTCGGGGGCGAGGGAAACTATACGCATATAGTCTTTCTCACGCAATTCACGGGCCACTGGGCCAAATATGCGGGTACCACGCGGCTCATCAGAAGCATTGAGTAGTACCACAGCATTATCGTCGAAACGAATATAGGATCCATCTTTACGGCGGATTTCTTTACGGGTGCGCACAATAACTGCTTTTGAGACCGTACCTTTTTTGATGCCACCACTAGAGGTTGCGTCTTTTACAGTTACCACGATCCTGTCGCCTACCCCTGCATAGCGTTGGCGGGTATGGCCCAGCACACGAATGCAAAGCACTTCTTTCGCGCCGGAGTTATCGGCCACATTCAAACGAGACTCTTGCTGAATCATGACTTATTATTTTTTCGGTTTACTGTTTTTTGACCCACGGTTCATGGATAAAAAATCATGTACTGTAAGTCGTGCAACATGCACCGCGATTTTTACTTCGCTCTTTCAAGGACTTCGACCAAGCGCCAGCGTTTCATTTTGCTGAGTGGGCGGGTTTCCATAATGCGCACTAAATCACCCATTTTACAAGTATTCTCCTCGTCGTGTGCGAAGAATTTCTTGGAGCGCTTTACGAATTTACCATAAAGCGGGTGCATCAGTCGGCGTTCAACTTTAACAGAAATGGTCTTGTCCATTTTAGTGGACACTACGAATCCTGTTTTTTGTTTGCGAAGTTTTCTTTCTACTGCTTCCATCTATCGAGATGTAATTAGTTGAGCATTGTTGTAGTGTATAAATCTGTTATTCCGCACTCGGCGGGCCTTCAAATTTAACGATTTCTGCGGCGGCGAGCGCGAAGTTTAGTACGCATTGCAAGTTCATCAGGTGTCATTACAGCGATTTCTCTGCGACGACCTTCTGTGAGAATGCGAGCAACCCCGCGGCGCAATTCACGAATTTCCATGGGATTGGCAATACCTTTGGCCGCATGGTCGAACTTCATTTGCTGATACTCGTTCTCTGCACTAACTAGTTGGCTGCGCAGTTCGTCGTCAGTCATATCAACGAGGTTCAAAATTTCCTTTGCCATTGTCTTGATGTGCTAATGTGGTCAATATGTCAAATGTGGTCAATGGGTGAAAGCCCACATTTAATTTTATCCTTCGTAATCGTGACGAGTCACGGTCTTGCAAAGCATCGGGAGTTTTTGTGCCCCGAGCCGTAGTGAAGCATACGCAATTTCAGGAGTAACCCCTTCAATTTCGAAGATTATACGGCCTGGTTGTACTTCTGCAACATAATGATCTACCGCTCCTTTACCTTTACCCATACGCACTTCTGCAGGTTTGGAGGTAAGTGGCTTATCAGGGAAAACACGGATCCATACTTTGCCTTCACGTTTCATGTGACGGGTAAGTGCGATACGGGCTGCCTCAATCTGGCGACCGGTCAGACGACCAAATTCTAAGGATTTCAATGCGAAAGTGCCGAAGGAAATGGAACTGCCTTTGAAAGCAAGGCCGCGATTGCGACCTTTGTGCATTTTGCGATATTTCTGACGCTTGGGCTGTAACATCGTTTGGATGATTTAAAAAGCCTGTCCAATGTTTGTGTTTAATGATGGAAATTTTTCCATCCAAAATCCGGGAGACTTAACGACGTCCGCCGCCACCTCCACCGCCTCTGCGGTCACCACCACCTCCACCTCCGCCACCTCTGCGGTCACCGCCGCCAGCTCCACCACCACCTCTGCGGTCACCGCCGCCACCTCCACCACCACCTCTACGATCTCCACCTCCACCACCTCTGCGGTCATCTCCACCTCTGCCGCCGCGGTCATCTCTACGATCATCTCTACGATCACCACCACCACCAGTGCCTTCTGCTGCTGCAAACGGCGTAAGTTCACGTTTTTGAAGTACCTCGCCTTTAAAGAGCCACACTTTGATTCCGATTTTACCGTAAACCGTTTGTGCTTCTACAAGGGCGTAATCAATGTCTGCGCGGAAAGTATGGAGAGGAGTACGCCCTTCTTTGTACTCTTCAGTACGAGCGATCTCTGCGCCACCTACACGTCCACTGATGCGAACTTTGATGCCTTCTCCACCCGCACGCATGGTCCCTTGAATGGCTCCTTTGATTGCGCGACGGTGATTGATACGGGCTTCAATTTGCTTGGCGATTTGTTCGCCGACAATATTAGCATCCAGTTCAGGCTTGCGAATTTCAAAAATATTGATCTGAATTTCTTTACCTGTTAGGATTTTTAATTCTTCTTTGATCAGGTCAACTTCCTTGCCCCCTTTACCAATGATGATACCTGGGCGACTTGTGTGGATAGTGACGGTAACACGACGCATGGTACGTTCGATGGCAATACGGCTAATACCGTTTTGCACTGGCTTATTACGATCGCGCGGATCTGCTGTAGCCGTTTTTGGGCGACGAGCCCGGAGGTAGGTGCGGATTTTCTCATCCTCAACCACTTTTAGACCGTAATCTTTGTCGGCGAACCAGTTGGAGTCCCAACCACGGATAATGCCTAGACGGTTACCAATCGGATTTGCTTTTTGACCCATTATTCTTAACTGAATGAAAGATGGTACGAATGTGTGTTTTTCAGAGCGGTTTAAGCTTCTTGATCCAACGCGACGCGGTTTTCGACGACGATGGTGACGTGGTTGCGACGTTTACGGACGCGATACGCGCGGCCTTGTGGCGCAGGGAGGAAGCGATAGATAATGGTGCCTGGGTCAACGAACGCCGTTTTAATAACGAGATCGAATTCATCGGCTCCACCTACCTGGTCGTATTTCTGCTCCCAGTTACTTACCGCGGAAAGAACCAATTTTTCGAGCCAAATGGCTGCTTCTTTATTGGTATAGCGTAAGATACCCAAGGCATCTACCACTTTCTTGCCACGAATATTGTCCACTACCAAACGCATTTTGCGCGGTGACATCGGGACGTTTCTCAGTTTAGCTACTGCTTCCATTATTTATATAGACGTTGGACTTTATGACTTTGGACTTTGAACTAAACCCATTGCTGAGTCGATTCTCGAATGTCCAGTATCTAATGTCTAATTTACTTTCTATTCCCCCCGTGACCACGGAAGTTACGCGTAGGCGAAAATTCTCCAAGTTTATGGCCTACCATATTTTCGGTCACAAAAACCGGTACAAAGGTTTTACCATTGTGTACCGCGATGGTTTCACCCACCATGGTAGGGATAATCATCGAAGAACGGCTCCAAGTCTTGATAACCTGTTTGCGGTTGCTCGCCTTTGCTTTTTCAACCTTTTCCAACAACGAGTGATGGATGTAAGGGCCTTTTTTGAGTGAACGCGGCATACTGTGTTGATGCGTTGATTTGTGTATTTGGAGATTTGTGTATTGGGTAATTTAGGGGTACGGAAAACCGAATAACCTAATCACCAATGCTTCAAATCCTCATTTATTTTGTTTTGCGGCTGATGATAAGCGCATTTGAAGCTTTTGTTTTGCTCCGTGTCTTAGCACCTTTTGATTTGAAGCCTTTACGTGTACGTGGGTGTCCACCTGACGCGCGACCTTCACCACCACCCATCGGGTGATCCACAGGATTCATCACTACTGGACGAACACGCGGACGACGACCTTTCCAACGATTGCGACCAGCCTTACCCATTATTTCAAGGTTATGGTCTGGATTTCCTACTGTACCTATTGTAGCACGGCAGGTTAGCAGTATACGACGAACCTCACCGGATGGCATACGAACCACAGCGAAACGATCTTCACGACCCATCATTACGGCACCTACACCTGCGCTGCGTACCAATTTACCACCTTGACTAGGTTGCATTTCGATATTGTGCATCATAGCACCCAATGGCACTTCGGCTAGGTAGAGGCAATTGCCCGTTTCAGGGGCAGCACCACGTCCTGATTCGATCTTCTGACCTGCCTCCAAACCTTTAGGAGCGAGGATATAGGATTTCTCGCCGTCAGCGTAGATGATAAGCGCAATGTATGCACTACGGTAAGGATCGTATTGAATTGAATCAACCGTAGCTTCACCTTGCTTGTCGCGCTTAAAATCAATAATACGATAGCGACGTTTGTGTCCACCACCTCGGTAGCGCATGGTACGATGACCATCCGAATTACGACCGCCAGTGCTACTTGCAGGAGCAATGAGCGACTTTTCGGGTTTTGCGCCCTTTGTCAGTTCGTTTCTTGATACCGCTACGCGAAAGCGTTGGCCAGGCGTTAGCGGGTTAAATTTCTTGACTGCCATTTCTTATGTCAGCGTTGATATTAGAGAGTTTGAGAAAGTCAAGCTTGTGCAAGGCTTTCCCTTTGCTCGTTCATGTTTAGTTTTCTTCGCCACCGAAGAAGTCAATCTTCTCGCCCGGTGAAAGTGTCACAAAAGCCTTTTTATAGGAGGATTTTGTTCCGCGAACGATGGCTGTTTTACTGCTGCGTGATTTAGGTTTGCCCGGTATGATAGCGGTGTTAACCCGCGTTACATTGACGTTGAACATTTTTTCGACAGCAGCACCAATCTCCAATTTATTCGCCCCTCGGTTCACCACAAAAGCGTACGTATCCCGCTTATCAGCGAGTTGAGTGGATTTTTCTGTGATGATGGGCTTTATCAAAATTTGCTTAGCCATGACTTTGTATGGTTAATTGATTATTTGGTTATTTGGTTATTCGATTGCACGTTTAACCCTCCAACCAAAAATCCATTATTCGCAGTTCTCTTTGATTTTCTCGATGGCACTTTCGGCAATGACGAGCGCACCAGCATTGAGTATCTGATAAGTGTTCAAATCGCTAGCAGGAGCGATAGCAGCCCGATCAATGTTGCGGCACGACTTATAAAGAATTTGGTCGTAAGCAGCAAGCACCGTGAGGGGCTTTTTTCCTTCTACTTTAAGGCTGCGCAGAATGTTTACGAATTCTTGCGTTTTTGGTGTGTCAAAAGCAAAATCTTCAATTACAAAGATATTGCCTTCAGCGGCCTTTGCAGATAGCACACTACGACGGGCTAGACGACGAACCTTAGCGTTCACATCTATATCGTAGTTGCGTGGGCGTGGGCCAAAAACTCGACCACCACCCCGATAAAGCGGGTTATTGATGTCGCCCTTACGTGAACCGCCCGTGCCTTTTTGCTTGTGCAATTTCCGTGTGGAGCCGCTCATCTCGCTACGCTCTTTAGATTTGTGGGTGCCTTGGCGCTGTGCAGCGAGATATCGCTTCACATCAAGCCAAACGCTGTGTTGGTGTGGCTCAATGCCAAACACCTCAGCAGGCAACTCAACCTTTCGGCCAGTATCTTCACCCTGTATGTTATAAACCGAAACTTTCATTTCCGCTGGAAATTAAAAGGTCAAAAGTTATTTTTCAATGACAACGTAAGCTCCCTTGTGACCAGGCACTGCACCCTTTACCAGGATGAGGTTTTGATCGGGGAAAATCTTAATCACTTGGAGTCGACGCACTTTAATGCGATCTACACCCATGTGGCCACCCATGCGCATTCCTTTCATTACTTTAGCAGCAAAGGAAGAGTTGCCCAAAGAACCTGGAGCGCGAAGGCGGTTGTGCTGACCGTGTGTTTGTTGCATCACACCGCCGAAGCCGTGGCGCTTTACCACACCCTGGAAGCCTTTACCCTTTGAGGTGCCTACCACGCTCACTTTGTCGCCTTCCTGGAATACGTCTGTTACGGTAACCTCATCTCCGAGGTT
The DNA here is from genome assembly GCA_038327555.1 of Chitinophagales bacterium. Classification (GTDB taxonomy): domain Bacteria; phylum Bacteroidota; class Bacteroidia; order Chitinophagales; family Saprospiraceae; genus M3007. Next base: position 775 of record JBBQLD010000022.1, on the reverse strand, counting down.
TTTAGCAACATTCATATCCCTGAATTCAAGCACTTTATGAAGTGGCTCTTCTAAGCCTGCGGCTTTGAAGTGGCCCATCAGGGGCTTAGGAGTGTTTTTAATTTTACGTTCGCCGTAAGCCAATTGGAGGGCTTTGTAGCCATCTTTGTCTTCCGTGAGCACCTGGGTTACAGTGCAAGGACCAGCTTCGATGATCGTGACTGCAACGTTTTTACCGTTGTTGTCGTAGATGCTGGTCATTCCCAATTTTTTGCCAATCAGACCGTTCACGTTCTGTAAGAATTTTATGGTTGAACGACGTTGCGTTTCGTTGACGTGGTTCCCAGTCGTGTAGATACACGGAAAGCGACTTTCCGTTTACCGGAACCGCTTGCGGAAATAGCAGTTATCTATTTTTAAGTAAGACACTTTGACTATTACCGGAAACCACAAACATTTGAATCAAAAAAGTCGCTTTAACTTTGTCGTTATTGAGCAAATTAACTTTGCCTTTATCGGACAAAGCGTCTTCGCTAAGGCTACGGCGGCTAAAGCGGCTAAATGCGCTTTAGGTGAGCTTGACCTGAATATCAACGCCACTCGGAAGTTCCAATTTGGATAGAGCGTCCACCGTCTTCTGTGTCGGTGTGTAGATTTCAATCAAGCGCTTGTGGGTGCGCAACTGGAACTGCTCACGAGCCTTCTTGTTCACGTGCGGCGAGCGCAAAACGGTGAACACTTCTTTCTCAGTGGGCAGCGGAATCGGGCCAGTTACTACAGCACCACTCGCACGCAC
>JBBQLD010000021.1:0-20925 GCA_038327555.1 Chitinophagales bacterium | reverse complement strand
ATTGGTATCATCGTAGGTTCTCCTACCCGAAATCCTGTTTTGGCAGGCAAAGACCTGTACAATTCTGCCTATTTTCTCTACAATGGCGAAACCATTGGTGTCCAGCACAAAGCACTGCTCCCCAACTACGATATTTTTGACGAATACCGATATTTCGAGCCAGCGAAGGAATTCAAAATAATCGAATTCAAAGGCAAGCGGATCGCTTTGGTCGTCTGTGAAGACATCTGGAATGTTGGCGATGAAAACCCGCTGTACACGATTTGTCCACTGGATGAAATGATGCCCCAAAAGCCGGATTTCATTGTCAATATCTCTGCCTCTCCATTTGATTACGCACATGCCCTGGATCGTATTCATACAGTGCGCGCCAACGTAGAGCGGTATAAAATCCCGATGTTTTACGCCAATCAGGTGGGTGGACAAACCGACGTGATTTTCGATGGCGGAAGTCTCGTGGTTTCTCCAGATGGTTTTGTCTTTGATGAAATGCCTTATTTTGAAGAATGCCTGAAAACCTATGATTTAGCAGAAGTTGTACTTGGGCAACAAAACAATGAACAACCGAAAGACAAAACCAAACTCATTCACGATGCCCTTGTGTTGGGTATTCGGGATTATTTCCAGAAACTGGGATTCAAAAAGGCCATTCTGGGCCTATCCGGGGGCATAGACTCTGCGGTGACGGCCGTGCTGGCCACCAAAGCACTCGGCGCAGAAAATGTCCGGGTATTGCTCATGCCAAGTCAATTCAGCAGTGGCCATTCGGTGGACGATGCCCGACAACTGGCCGAAAACCTTGGTATTCAGTATGATATAGTGGCGATCAAGCCTATGTACGATGCCTTCGAGGCGGCACTAGCCTCCCAATTCGCCGGACAACCCTTTAATGTAACGGAGGAGAACATCCAGGCTCGTGTGCGCGGCACGCTGCTCATGGCGATGAGCAATAAATTTGGCCATATCTTATTGAATACGACCAATAAAAGCGAAATGTCGGTTGGCTACGGAACGCTCTATGGCGATATGTGTGGCGGGATTTCCGTGTTGGGAGACGTGTACAAAACGGAGATATACGAGCTGGTAAAATACATTAACGCCCTTCCTTTTGGGGAGCCTGCGGCTGGACTTAAGGGGATAGTACCTCAAAACACCATCACCAAACCACCTTCCGCCGAACTCCGCCCTGGGCAAAAAGACTCCGACAGCCTTCCGCCCTATGAGATACTCGACCCTCTGCTTTTCCAGTACATCGAATGCCGAAAAGGTCCTAACGAATTGATTGCCATGGGGTTTGAGGAAGCCCTGGTGAAGCGAGTACTCCGCATGGTGAATATTAATGAATTCAAACGGGAGCAGGCCGCGCCCGTGATTCGTGTAAGCATAAAGGCTTTCGGGATGGGCAGGCGGATGCCTATTGTGGGGAAGTATTTATTGTGATTAACATCAAAACCCGGGCAACTTATCCAATATTCTCCGCAATAAGTCTGGCCGAAATCCGGCCAAAAAACAAAGCAGTGACACCGTACCCGCCACTCGGAAATACTGCTCCTTGGTCGTCGTTTCAAAAGGGTGGCTCATAAGCAGGAACGCACCAGCCATGAGTGAAAGGTAAAAAAGTAACCCCGCTATTGCACCTCCTAAAATTCGAGAACCTTCTTTTTCGGTGCGAATTTGCTCCAAACCAACTTCCAGCGTACGCAAAAGGGAGCGACATAGAGATCCACTCAATCCGGCCAATATAGCCAGGATGCCAAGATTGGTGGGAATCCATGCAACTATAACGAGCAGAAAACCACTCATTTGGAACTGTTGCGCAAGATTTGCTCGAATGGGATTGGTATCCACAAAAGCGCCCACACTAAAGGTGAGCAGCCAAAGAATCAGGCAGACAAATGTTAGGAGGTACTTGGGTAGCATGGGCTTAAACTTTTTTTCCGGGCATCTGCGCATCTACTTTTCGCGCATCGTTTTTCCGGGCTTTAATTACATTAATATACTCTCGAGCCTTTTTATTACCATAATCCGTGTAGGCTTTTTGAGCCCATTCGAGTGCAAGGTCTAGATTTCCATTGATCTCTGAAGCTACGGCCATGTTGTAAGCAGCCCGACCCGCAGCTTTGCGATTGGTGGTGGCGGACAAGGCAATAACCTTTTTCCATAGCGCGGTAGCCTTTTCAATATCCCGGTTGGCCAGATGTCGCGCAGCGCCTCTCATCTGACTTTTGTACCCTTTGGCTTTAATATAATAAGCCCGACTAACATTGACGTAGATCGGAGCAATACGTGCGCCGTATTCAATGCCTACGTTGTAGGCTACATCACGGGTTACATCCAACTGAGCAGGCAGATTACTGAGGGCGGCACGTTCGGTGGTACCGTTGCCGCGCCTTTCGAGGTAATCATCCGTAACAAACTCATCGAGAATAATCTTGGTCTTTGGGTCATACAATCGCCAGCCGATGCGAACACCCGTGCGCTGCTGAGATTCATAGGTGGTGACCGTGTACTTTTTGCCAGTTTTGTCTTTTTTAGTTGTGGAAACGGGACGGGCACTGCGGGCGTTATCAGAATCAAAAGACTCAATGGTCACTACAGCGTTTGTGCCATAATCTCTGCAAATTTTTTCTACTTCAGGCCAGTCCAATGCAGGTGGCATCCGACCACCAGCTTTACTGCCAGTCATTTCAAGACCTGTACTTTTTACCTGAAAACGAGGGGTGCGTGTAAGGGCGTTGGTGAGGCCATCCACTGCGGTCTGGCGGCTCCTGCGATCCTGTCCAATTTCTTCACCAGTAAGGAGTCCTTCAAAAAAATTAGACCAACCATTGGAAGGTTTGCTGCGGTCTACAATGGCTACGGTGGTGATATACTCTGGCAGGGTCATTTGCGCGGGTTGCAGGACTTGCAGGGTTGTGTTGCGGGTACAAGCACCCAGCGCAAGGGCGAGCAGCAAGGCTATTGCTGGAAGATGTTTTCGGATCATAATTGGTTAGGTTTAGATTTTAGGTGTTGGACTTCGGAATTTAGATTTTGGACGATTAGACGTTGGATTTGGTTATGATTTATGCCTTTTCAAGTAGCAAGTCCAACGTCTAATTGTCTAAAGTCAAACGTCTATTATCCCTTAAATTCGCCCTGAATGGACGATTTTACTACTCGGATAAACGTTTTTTCATCCACCATTAACCGAATGATTGGGCCATCCATTTTCGTGATACGCCCAATAATACCTGAATTGGTGACGACTTCCATGCCTTCTTTGAGGCTTTCTACAAATTTCTGTTGATCTTTTTGCTTCTTAATTTGTGGGCGGATCAAGAAGAAGTAAAAAACGATAATAATGAGGAATGGAAATAGCATTCCGAGTATTCCGTTGCCCGATGCGGGGGCTTGTAATAACGTCTGAAACATTTACTGGTTGGTTGATTTGTGAATGGTGTATCCCTGTCTTTGAACAGAAATGTAGCTGTCTGGTCGGAGCATTTCAAAAAAAACGCACCCTGAAGAATTCAACAGGGTGCGCAAAGGTAATTTTCTCTACGAAATGATCTTATAACTTGAACATGGCATCGTCTACGCCAGCATTCAATTTAATTTCTGTTACCACAACTTTGAATGGCACGGGGAAGGCACCGCTCACTGTCATACCGTGGGGCAATTTTACGCCGTTTACGTCTTTGTATTCCATCATGTCTATCGTTTGAACACTTGGATTGCCATCCATTCCAGTACCCGTGCTAACCTCGCGCAGCTTTAGACTGGTTTTGGTGTCGTAGTATTCGGTGATTTTTTTGCCATCAGGCCGAACTACTTCTATCACATACGCATTGCTGCCATTAATCGCCTCAATACCTTTTAGCTCATATTTATAGCCACCGGTTTTATAGGTGGCTTCCTTGCAAAAAAGTGCTTGTTCCTTAAAGTCACCCAATTGCTCACCGACCAGATCTTCTACCTGCCCCATCGCCGATTGCCCGCCTTTTTCTCCATCATAAAATTGCTTATTCATCACCTGACCGTTCATGCTCATTTCTACAGCATATTTGTTCCGGCCTTTTTGAAAGGTCTTAATCCCAAATGCCATGCCTTGCACTTGCATCGATGAGGTTGATTGCATATCCTTGATACCGCTTATTTTAGCCCGGCCACCAATGGCATTCAGGTAATCTTCCACAACTTGATCGGCAGTGATGCCTGGAGGCAAGGTTGTATTGACATCTTTTACGGCATTGCCATAAGCATCATAGAAATTAATTTTCCCATCGGCCGAAAACTGCCGTAGGCGATCAGCGACATCAGCTTTGTTGCCTACGACCAAAATGTGTGCTTTGTCTGTGCGAATATATTTTTTTGCCATAGCCTGCACTTCATCAATGCTTACAGCCTGAAGTACTTCGAGATACTTTTCGTAGTAGTCAGCAGGGAGCTTGTATCGTGCCGTATTCAGGGCAAAAGTTGCTACAGTGCCTGGCTCCTCGAGGCTTCTGGAAAAGTTACCAGCCATCACGTTTTTCACCACCTGCAATTCCGCATCGTCCACTTTTTCGTCTGCCAGGCGTCGCATTTCTTTTAATGCTTCGATGATGCTGCTATCCGTCACAGTATTGCGCACACTTGCTGAAGCATTGAATGAACCGACTAATTTATCAGGATTCAGCGAACTGCCCGATCCATACGTCCAACCATGACCTTCGCGAAGATTAGCGTTTAGACGACTGTTAAAATAACCGCCAAGAATGGAATTTGTCACACGTGAACGGATTACATCGGCTGTACCAGGCTTTAAATCAACGGGATAAGTAATATTAATGGCGGATTGTACCGCGCCTGGTTTGTTTACAAAATCAACCTGGGTTTTTTCTGGCGCACGTGGAATTGCGTAGTTATGCACAGGAACATCGCCTTTTGCCCATTTGCCAAAATACTGCTTGGCTTGTTTCTCTACTTGTGCCTTTGTTACATCGCCAGTAACTACGAGGTAAGCAATATTGGGCTTGAAATAGGTATTGTAATGGTTTTTAATTTGCTCCAAATTGACTTTGGCAAGCGTGGCATCGGTCATAATCTCCCCGTATGGATGGTCTTTGCCATATCGAAGCACAGCAGCAACATTACTCGCAATGGCATTCGCATCGTCTTTTTGCGATGCAAGATTGCTTTCTGAGCGTTTTTTAGACTTGTCTAATTCTTCCTGTGCAAATACTGGATTGAGTAATACATCAGACAAGATAGCCAGCAGCTTATCGCTGTGTTTGCTCAAACAACTGCCGCTCACCCCATTCGCATCCGAAGATAAAGAAGCACCCAAAAAGTCAACTTGCTCATCAATTTGAACTTTTGTCCGAGTTTGGGTTCCTTTAGAAAGTAGTTCCCCGGTCAAATCGAGATAACCAGCGGCATCCTTTTCCAGTACGGGGTCATTGTCTACAAAGATGCGGTAGGACACCTTCGGCAGTTTATGGTTTTCTACCACAATCACCGTCAGCCCATTGTCCAATTTAAAGGTTTCTGCATTTCCAATCTGGATTTTTGGTGCAGTGCCCGCAACCGGGGCCATTTTGCGCACATCGCCTGTTGGGATTGGAATAATGGGGGCTTTGCCAGTACCATTGGTTGGTACAGTAGTGGGCGCAGGTGAAGGCTTTGTTCCACTCGTTTTGTCGCCAGTTTTAGGCGAGCAGGCAGCCACGAGCAACGAGAGGCTTATAATGGAAAAAAATACTTTTTTCATGTTAAATTGTTGAATGATGTACTCGTTTTGGGTTATTGGATCAATGAGGTTAGCGGTTAATGGATGGACAAAAGAACCAATTTAACCAATCACCATCAAGGTTTTGCTGGTTGTGGCAACCAATGGAGTACAACGCGAGAATTTTTGTTGAAATATTTGTTGGCAGCAGCCCGGATTTCTTCGCGAGTCACTTTGCGATAGCGCTCAAGTTCGGTGTTGATCAGGGTAGCATCGCCATAATACATTTCGTATTGAGCAAGGCTTTCTGCAATTCCTGCAACACTGTTGTTTGCGCTAACGAAGTCATTCTCTACCTGATTTTGAAGTTTTTGAAATTCTGCTTCTGAAATCAGATTGGTTTGCACATCTGTGATAACAGCGTCCATACTTTTTTCCAGGTCAGACACCTCCACGCCAAGATTTGCTATCCCGAAGCAAATGTTGGCCCCCGGGTCTTCCAATTCAAGCGGGAACGAACCAGCGAACACAGCTTTTTGCTGCTCATCTACAATAGTCTTTTGCATACGGCTGCTTTCGCCTTGGCTGAGTACCATTCCGAGCATTTTCATGGCATAAAAATCTTTAGTGCCCTGTGCCGGAATATGGTAAGCAAAAATTACGGCTGGGAGCTGCACATTGTCGTAAACTGTATCGCGACGAACCTGGGTAATAGGAGGCTCTTGCGGAAATTTGCGCTGAATTTCCCCTTTGCCGCGTGGGATGTCTTTGAAATAGGCGTCGATTAATTTTTTTGTTTGCGCTATGTCTATGTCTCCGGCGATGCTCAAAATTGCATTATCAGGACGATAGAAGTCTTTGTAAAACGTCTTGTAATCAATCTCTTCTGCAGCATTAAGGTCTTCCATCGAGCCAATTACGGAACTCTTGTATGGGTGTACCTTATACAGGCGCTTTAGGGTTTCTTCCAAAAGTTTGCCATAAGGTTGGTTGTCAGTACGTTGGCGGCGTTCCTCTTTTACGACCTGGCGCTGCGTTTCTACCCCTACTTGCTCCACTTTCGCGTGAAGCATTCGCTCGCTTTCAAGCCAAAGTCCGAGTGCAAGTTGATTGCTAGGCAATACCTCATAATAGTAGGTCCGGTCATACCAGGTATTGGCGTTGTTCATACCTCCGGCGTTGTTGATGTAGTCATCAAATTCGCCACGTTTGATATTCTCGGAGCCTTCAAAAAGCAGGTGCTCAAAGAAATGCGCGAAACCGGAACGCTTGGGTTTTTCATTCTTGGAACCTACGTGATACATGAACTAAAATGCCACGATGTGCGTAGCATGGTCTTCGTGTAGCAATACTTTTAAGCCATTTGGCATGTCGTATTCTACGAATTGAATGTTTTGAGCGAAAGCTGTGCCTGACAAAAGCGCGGCGAAAGAAAAGAGCCAAATTGTCTTGTTCATGTTTTTGTTTGTAGTGCGAAATTCATTTCGCCTTTAAAATGTTACAGCGACGAAATTCATTTCGCCGTCAAAATATTGCAGCGACGAAATGAATTTCGTCGTCAAAATGTTGCAGTGACGAAATGAATTTCGTCGTACAGGCACAAAAATCCTCAAAAGAGTTCATGCGCAAAGCATGAATCGCTAAAATTTTTGCTTTACACTGTCAAAAACGCAGAAGCCCAGCATAATGCTGGGCTTCTGAGCTATTTATTCGTCGGAGAGACCGTGATGATCATTTCAATAATACGCCATCTTTTACTTTGAAGGCTTGAATTCTCGTTTTTAACACATTGGTCATTGGATTGTCACTCAGAACAATGAAACTTGCTTCGTAACCATTTTCAATTTTGCCAATTTTACGATTGGGGAAGATCGCGCGCGGGGTGTTTTCGCAAAGCACTTTAAGGGTACGTGGGCTGTCTAATTGGCCTAAACCATACCAATAATTGAGTTCCACACGTAGGGTACGTTGGGAGTCATCAGATCCCATGGCCACCTGCACATTCGCATCAAGCAATCGTTTCAGCGTCTTATTGTGGAATTCTTGTACCACCGGGCGATTGATCGCAGATTGTGCGTGAGAGAGCAACAAGACTAGCGGTGTTTTTTTCTTGGCAAGCATCTTGAGATCACTGTCGGAGAGCTCAAATCTTTTAGTGTCTCCAGCGCCATCCCAATTATGCCCTGGGAGGTTTGCAAAGCCATCTACCCCAATTTTTAGTCCAAGACGTAGATCATCAGCCGTTTCGACCTGAGCAAAGACTCGGAGTCCAGATTTATGCGCTTTTTTTATTACAAGCTTAGCGACTTCGGCAGAAAGCCCTTTGCCTTCCTTGCCACCATTGTTCTGAACGTCAAGCAAGTAGATCGAAATTACGCCAGGGTTTTGCATTTTGAGCTTATCCCAATTGGCATTCAAAGCTTCTTTGTTATCTATGAACCAGTATCCATTGCCCAACATTTTTTGACTGGTTTTTAACTCGGCATAACGCTCGCTCCATTGAGCCGGGTTTTTGATCTTGTTGGCAGGACCCTCATATTCTAAAAATGGAAAGCCAAGGGTGCAGGTAATGGGTCCATTTGAGAAAACTGCATCGGGTGCAGTAGGCTTGTTCAAAAGTAGGGAAGAGGCGGCGCGGCCTTCTTGCGTATTACCCAGGATTTGAAGGTAAAAAATGCCCTCACCCATATATTGGTTAAGGGTATTGGAGGCAGAGGGATTTTCAGATACACTGGAACAGTTGGCATCGCCCATTGGTGGAATTACCCACCGATTCTCCAGATCTATCACTGAATCAATTTTTACGGGAGCTTTTTTGCTCAGAAGACCATTACTTGTATACCAAGTAGCGGCAACAAAGCCAGTACCATCATACCATTGGCCGTTGCGAAATTCATAACTTTTCCCTGCTGTTTGTGCCATCATGTTTTGGCTGAAAAGGCAAAGAAGTAAAAAAGAAGGAAGTATCCGTTTCATTTCAAAATGTTGACTTTGAATGGATTAGAAAATTTTATTTAGAAAAAGTGCTGCAAAAGTAGCCAGCCTGCTACCAATAGCACAGTAGTTAACATAATATTGTTAAATCTAGGAAATCTTAAATTTTACCACACGGTACGCATACAAATCTATCTTCGCCCCATGCGTTACGACGTAATTATATACAATTTTGCTATCCATAACTACCAATCCACATCTCCAGCCTGAAAAGGAATACATCTTCCATGTCTTACTTCGGGAGATATTGGGTATTGCATATCGTTTTGAATACGCACCAAGTGATGTTCATACGCTAAAACTTCCAAACGGCTCGGAATTGTCCATCAAGGACGGGTTTCATACCATTGAATTATTCACAACACAGGAACAAAAGATCCAGTATTCCGAAAATTGGGAACCTGCACTATTTGACCCTTTTGCAGCATCATTTTTCATGCTTGCCCGGCTAGAGGAGCTAGACAAGCCAAAGCTTAATGTATCTGGCGGGCAGATGGATCGTGATACCCACGGCCGGTTTCCAGCAGAAAAATCAAGGGCTTGGCAGCAGGGATTTCTTCACAGGCCAGTTGTAAATGAATGGGCAGATATGCTTTGGGATGCGCTGTTGCGGCTCGGTTGGCAGGGTGAACGAAAGCAGCGAAAGTTTCAGATTTCGCTAAGTTGTGATGTTGACCATCCCAGGCTTTGGTGGTCGGCGGCTGATCGAGCAAAGACGCTGGCTGGTGCAATTTTCAAACGGGGTAATATGCAAGAAGCCAGCTATTGGCTTAAAAATCATGTTTTTCATAAACAAGACCCGTATGATGTCTTTGAAGCTTGGTTTGACCTTTTCGAAAAGAACAATCTGGTTGCGCAGTTTAATTTCATGGGCGAAAGACCTCGATCAAGCGACTGTTGGTATCCAATTCGGCATCCTTTCATCAAAAATTTAATGCATAGGATCGCAACACGGGGGCATAAAATAGGCTTTCACCCCAGTTATGAGGCTTTTGACGACTCGGACATTTTTAATCGAGAACTTGCATCATTGCAGGAAATATCGCCCCTTTTAATCACTTCTGGGCGACAACATTACCTCCGATTTAAAGCGCCGAATACCTGGAGCATGTGGGAAAACGCTGGCTTAGAAGAAGATTGCACTTTGGGTTATCCAGAGGCTGAAGGATTTCGTTGCGGCATTTGTCATGATTTTCCAGTCTTTGATACCGGGCAACGCAAAATGCTCCACTTGAGAGAGAAACCCTTGATTGCGATGGACGTGACCCTGGCGCAATATCGGCATTATACCCCTGAACAAGCTTACGAAAAACTTATTCAGCTCAGAAACGAGGTTGAAAAACACGGTGGGGATTTTACCTTGCTCTGGCACAATTCATCCTGGAATTCACCCTTGTGGGAAGCATGGAAAGTGGTTATGGAGGCTATTCTGACAAAGTAGAACTAAGATTATGTCAATGAGATCAGCCAGGGTGCAAAAGCTCAATTGACCTGATTGGATTTGATCCCAGATGGATTATATATCATCAGGTGTTTTTAGATTTCAAGATGCTTTTTGGAAAAAAAGACGGTGAAGACGTGGTTGGTGATCGCTAAGTTCAGGTGTTGAATGCTGGAATTCGCATAAATATGTGGAATTCTAACCTGAATTTTTAGGCCTCAAAAGCCTTCAAAAGCCCTTGTTTTTCAATTCATTAGAGAACTTCAAGAAGCCTTTGCTTTATTTTGGCTATCGTTAACAGCGAAGGTGTTCTTTGGGCGGTGTCTCCGCCCATACTTTTGTGCTATCATTCTGACAACAACAATTAGCGCACCTAACATTCATCTCATCTTAAAACGGTTTCCATTCTAATGAAACAAGCATTTTCCCTCCTCGCTTTCTTTCTACTCGGCTCTTTCGCAATCAATGCACAAAATGCAACGGGTCCAGTGATGACTTTCCCAACGACAACCGTCGACTACGGTAAAATCGAAAAAGGAAGTGACAAAGTCCGCAAATTCGCTTTCACTAACACAGGCAACGAGCCACTCGTAATCAAATCTGCTAAAGGTTCTTGCGGTTGCACCGTTCCAACCTACCCACAGGAGCCAATCATGCCTGGCGAAACTAAAACAATTGACGTGAGCTATGACACCAATCGCCCAGGTGCATTCACTAAAACTGTAACCCTTACAACCAACGAAACTCCAGAATCGCACACCTTAACCATCAAAGGTGAGGTTCTAGTGCCAGCAACTCAAGAAGCAGTGCCTGCTAGCAATGGCGGCATCAAGCAATAAGAACTGATTGATTTTTGGTTTGACGATACGGCCCTGCTGGTGTAATACCGGCAGGGTTTTTTTTATTTACAAAATATTAAAGTCAAACAGCAACCTTTTTTCTGTATCGTTTGTCTATTAGCCTGAAAAAATTGGACTTAAAACACCCAAAATTCAAAAAAACCGTTACTTTCGTCCCGTCTTTCAAAATTGACAAGGCTATGAAACAATCACCTGCTTTCAAATCACTTCTGATAATCGCCTCTTTATTAAGCGTTTTTGCTTTTGCTTTTGTAAATTTCCGTACCAATTCTACATTGGCGCAGCCTTTTTCAAAAATTGAATTGGCTCAAAATCAAGTTGAAAGTGAAAACGAATCGAGCAAAATTCCTGTTCCCGACGTATCTGTTTTAGGCAGGGTTTGGGAACTTGCACAGCGATTGTTAGATAAAGCAAATTAAATTTTAAAGCTCCAAATAGAAGTTACCCAAGGCTGCCTTAAGCGGTCTTGGGTTTCTTTTTTAAGCAGAGATAATATTAGGAACGATTTTAACTTACACATTCAACTATGGCTGAAATACAATACATAACTATTGGTCGCACTAGAAAGGCACACAGCCTGACTGGGGAGCTTAAAGTTTTCATTGAGGAAAGGTATCTAGAAGATTTTATGAAAAATGAACGAATTTTTCTTGAAATCAAGGGGGTGAAAATCCCTTATTTTATTGCCAATGTGCGTGGTGGTGGTGAAATGATCATGAAACTTGAGGAGGTAGATAATCGAGATACTGCCACCCTGCTCCAGTCACGCGATGTGCTGTTGCGTGAACAAGACATCTTGCCCGATCATGCCCGGGAATTTGAGATGCCAGAGGAAGATAAACTTGAATATGACCACCTCACAGGTTTCATGCTGGTTGATGAAATGCTTGGCGAAATCGGATTAATTGATGAAGTCTTGGAAATGCCGCAGCAAGAAATGGCCTTCCTCAAATACAAAGGCCGTGAAGTGTTAGTCCCACTAAATGAACAATTTATCCGCTCAATCGACGACCAAAACCGTCGGGTGCTGGTTGATTTGCCTGATGGGCTTTTGGACTAAGCAAGTGAATCCGTGAGTCAACAAAGTAATCACCCCGTCAAAGTGAACTTGGCGAAGCAAAGTCCTAGGATCGCTCAGCTTCCGTAAGCGCTATATGACCCCCATTGAAGCAAAACCAAAAAAGCCCGTACACTCGGGGAGAGCGTACGGGCCAAAAGTTGTTTTCTTAGATTCTAATCCGTTACACAGGGAGCCGTAATTGCTACGGCAGTTAATCAGTTGTCAGATGGCCGCTTAGGGAACCTGTTTTCAAAAGGTTTTGGGGCCTGGTTTACCTGGGGTTGGGCTAAATGAAGGTGATTAGATGACATAAGGGCCGCTCTCATGGTCGCCTTTTCTTGGTTTTGTAGCTGGGAATTGTTTCACCTGGCTTCTTGCAGCTCAATCGTTTTCAAATGATTTTTCGAGGCTTGTTTTTTCGACTTGATGTGGCTTGGGTTTCATCGACTTTCTTGCGGCTCAATCGGTTTCAAATGATTTTTTGAGGCTTGTTTTCTTGATTTGATGTGGCTTGATTTTGATCGGCTTTCTTGATTTTCAATCGTTTTCAAATGGCTTTTCAGGGCCTGTGCTCATGTGGTTAGGGTGGTTCAATGGGTTGGGAGCATAGTGTTGTTTGTTGATGCTTTGTGCCCGTGGGATCGGCTTTAGGTGTTTGCGTTCAATTGGTTATTTTGTTCTGGCTCCGGGCTACCCGGATTTGGTACAGGCAAAAAGTCGAATACCAATACATGATCTGTCATGGCTGGTTTCCAGAGTGCATGAGCGAAACTTCTTCCAGCGGGTAAAATCTGTTCGCGCAGCCAACCAATATGCTTCCAGATCGTTAAGAAATTAAACCTGGCCCACGGCAGTGTTCCCATGATTTCACCTTTTTCCTGCTCGATCTTCATTTTGCGGAACACTGCTCGTGGGTGTTTGGGCAAACCTTGCCAGGTCGTTTTCATGTGGTCATTCCCGGGTTTTCAATTCGCACTTTTTTTCAAAAACGTTTTGGTTTCCATTGTCCGCTTCTGATAGGTCAAAGGTGGGGGTGATCGAAGGCGGCCTCCAAACACAGATTTTCACATCACTTCCATTTGTGAAAATATTTTGAGATTTTTGTGGGACTCCAGAGTGCCCCGATGTAGTCAAGTTGTTGAATTTCAATAAGTTTAAGTTTTTTTTCGGCTTTCTATGTACGCCAGTCCTCTCCTTCGAACCCTTCAACTGCTCTCTCAAGAAGAACTTGATGCACTGCATCTCTTTGTAGCGTCGCCTATTTTCAATGATACACGGCCTGATGAGACTTTAGAGCTATTTGAATTTTTGAAGAAATTTTACCCGAATTTTGATAGCCCGGAACTTCACCGGGACGCTGCAGGCAAACGGTTTTTTCCAAAAGCAAGCAATCCAGTAGGCGCATTGCAGCGCACTATGGCTCAGCTGATGCGTATCGTGCGGAACTTTGTGACCTTCCGTTATGCCGTTTTACGCGATGCCGAAGAACCGAATGGTACCGACTTGCTCTATGAAGTGCAGCAAAAACTCTCCTTGATGCGCTTTTATAGTGAGCGCCTGCAGCAGCCTGACCTTCCGCCAGTTCCAAAGATGCAAGTGGAAGAACTGGGGCGAAAAAGCCGAAAAGCCGAAAATTTCTTTGAAAACCTGAATAATCAAGCCAGAAAGGAACTGGACAATTGTGTGGATTTTAGTGAATTTGATGAGCGAGAGTTCGCAGACTATCACCAATTCAGGTTCATGGTGGAACAGGAAAAGGCCCTTTTTGAGGAGCACAATAGTGAGCGAGACGGAGACAAAAACTTGTTGGCAGCTACGGAGCAACTTGACACCTTTTATCTGATGAATAAACTCGATCAGATGTGCCGCCTCGTACATTACCAGCGGATGTGGCGGCTCTATGAAGAGGATTCCCCAGAACTTAGCCGATTTCAGGTTAACAGAGATACGACCGTAGAAATCGCACGGGTGTTGCGCACAAATGGCTTTTTGCAGCAACCTGCGGTTGCGCTGTACTGTATTTTACTCGATTTTCTTACCCAAAGTGATCCAGTTGAAGCAGAGCAATTATATGAAATCTTTGAAACCTTATTGTTGGAAAATCCCCAAGCCTTGCCTGTTTTGCGTGTCCAGGCGATGCGTGTGATGGTTAGAGGTTTTTGGCCAGCGCGATACAGAGAAACGAAAGATCACCGATTTTTGGAGAAGATTTTTTCGTTGCAACTGACTCAATTGCACCAACTTAAATCGTCAGAGCAGCTTCCCAGCACTCATTTCCAGAATATTCTTTTCACAGCACTGAAATTGAAGCAGATCAATTGGGCGGAAGAATTCTTTTTAAAATATCAAGGCAGGATCACCGGCTTGAATGATGAAGAACAAAAGACACTTTTGCTCGATATTGCCCGCGCCGCAATCCTTTTTGCAAAAAACGACTTTGCTGCTGCAGCCAAAACACTACCGCATTATTTGACTTATGGTGCTTTGGACGATATTTATCTATATGCTATAGCGGCTACCCTGGATACGCGGATTCGATATGAAATGGAAGATCTTGACGATGATTATGCAGAACGTATGTTACATGCCACATCCACAAGGCTAAGACGCGAAGACACATTGCCTTTGCACCGTAGAGCCGAAAGGCTGCGCTTTTTCCCCTTGGCCAAAGACCTGTTCAAATTAAAAATGCTCCGAAGTTATGATCGTAGAGCGGACTTGAAACCCGGACTGGCTAAAATCAGACAACGGCTTGATAATGAGACGGTGGTGGACTGGGAATGGGTGGAGGAGAAGTACGGCACGTTCCTAAGGAGCGTGTCGTAAATAACTTTCCATTTTGGCGGCATCTTTTTATCCCCGGCTGCGTTGACAAAACAGTTATATAGTTCACTATACGCCTGTTTTGGCACCTTGCTGGAAATAAAAATCTGCACCCCAAAATGGAAAGTTATTTGCGACACGCTCCTTAAAACTGAAAATAAATAAATGACTGCACCTCTGAGGACTTTACCTGCATTACCAGAGCGATAATTGCCGTAAGCAATACAGCTTTACCCAGAAGCGGGAGGGCGGTTGCAAAACGTTGTGCAGCTAACTCCGTAGTTTTGGGCATTAAATGCAAGCCGAAGCCTAGAATCAGCCAGAAAAGCACTCCACTATACCCCGCTATAAAATCTGGAAAAAACTCAGGTCGGAACTCAAACGCGATTTGATGGAGCATCTGCCCTACCTTTTCCATGCCTTCTGCGCGAAAAAATATCCAGGTGAAGCAGACAAAGTGGAACGTCAATAGACCGCCAAGTACTCGACGCAGGGTTCCAGATGAGCCTGGAAATTTGCTTTTAATCCATTTTTCTACCGCTAATGCAATTCCATGCAAGGCCCCCCAAATAATAAACCTGGACGCTGCGCCATGCCATAGTCCGCCAAGTAACATGGTGGCCAATAAGTTGAAATTGGTAGACAAAGCTTGGTTATCTCCTCGCCACATCGCTGGTAGCACCACTACGGAGCTCACCAGAACCCATAAGGAGAGCCACCACCATTCACCATTCGACGCCCAAAAGAGGGACATTCCCAAGGTCAAAGCGAAAAAACCACCGGTCACAACCCAGGTAGCAATACTATTGCCCCGATTGCCACCCATTGGAATATAGAGATAATCTCGCAGCCAAGTAGAGAGCGAAATATGCCAGCGTCGCCAGAATTCGGTGATGCTTAAGGATTGGTAAGGGGAATCAAAATTGATTGGGAATTTGAAGCCCATGAGCAGCGCCAGTCCAATGGCCATATCAGAGTAGCCTGAGAAATCACAATAAATCTGCATGGCATACCCGTATACCCCAAAGAGGTTTTCCAGTCCGGTGTATTGTAAGGGCGACTCAAATACCCGATCCACAAAATTCACGCTGATATAGTCTGATATGACCGCTTTTTTGAAAAATCCCGTGCAAATCAGAAAAAATCCACGGCCAAAATCTTCTCGGGTCACGAAAACCGGCACCCGAATTTGGGGCAAAAATTCGGCAGCCCGTACAATCGGCCCTGCCACCATTTGAGGAAAAAAGGTGACGTAAAAGGCGTAATCCAGCATGCTGTCTTGTGCCTTCAATTGACCCCGATAAACGTCAATGGTGTAGCTGAGCGATTGAAAAGTGAAAAACGAAATGCCTGCTGGTAAAAACAGGTAGCGCGGATCAAATGGCTTATCCAGTACCTCACAAAACAACTCAGAATAGAGGTTGTATTTGAAGTACACCAGCATTCCTAAATTTACAACCAGGCTGATTAGGAGCAGGATGGTTTTCCCGTTTCGGGTTTTCGAATGATCCATCCAACGGGCCAGGTTGAAATCCACGACAACAATGATTACGTGGAGTAACCAGAAAATGCCCGCACACTTGAAATAAAAAAACAAGGAAAATAGCGTCACCCAAGCAATACGCAGGCGATTATGCCGCATTAATGCTTGATAAATGCCGTAAAAGCCAATAAACAGAAACAAAAAAAGCCCAGAGCTGAAAAGCAGGGGTGAAACGGTTTCGAACTGTCCGAGCTCGTTTTTGAGGAGCGGGCTTTTGGTTAGTTCTTCCAGTATTTTGGTAAGGTCAAGGTCAAACACGGCGCGAAGGTAAGCATAGGCAATTCAAATTTTAAAGCTACTCAATCACGATGCATGACTCGTTGTTTCGAGCAAAAATAAATGCTTTTTTGGCACGGATATTAATGGTTTCAATATGGCGAACCTGACCGGTAATTCGCAAATCGCCTAGCGAAAAAACGTCCATTTTGCTATTTTTTCCGATTCGGAGCACATTTCCAAAGTTTGCATCATAGCGTCCCATTTCGATATTGCAGTCGAAAAAATTACCTCCTAAAATGACCTCTTTTTGGCCGTCTCCATCGAGATCTGTGATTGAGCAGGCATTCAAGGTAGAAAATTGAAGTTTGGCCGGCAAAGGATGTGGGACAAACATTAGGCCGCCAGTATTTTCAAAATACATGCTTTCAAAAGTATTGGCTTCCCGGTAGACCGCTTTGGCAAGCTTGTCCTTTCCGAATATTTCAGCCGGACTGGCTCTGGCAAAATCCTTGGCATACAGGAATTTTTTCTTTAGACTTGGGATCGTTTTTGTGATTTCCTCGAAAGTAGCAAAAGGCAACTCCTTGTTTTTCAAGTAGTAAGTCAAGATTTGATCAACTTGCCCATTGTTATCATAATCTGTCACATACATTCGAACGGGCTCTGACGGGGTAGGGTGGAAGCGACCGTTTTGACCGACATTACCCGCAAGAATATCAAGATCACCATCGCCATCAAAATCGTATGGAAGTGCAAAATTCCACCATCCGCTAAGGTCATTCAACTGTTTTTTTTCAAATTTTCCGTTTTGGTTAAGGAAAACCGTGAGAGGTTCCCATTCAATAGCCAAAAGTAAATCCTCATCGCCATCCGCATCTAGATCTGCCCAGGCGCCATTTTTAATCAATCCGGCATTTTGCAAACCAGCTCCAATTTTTTCTGCCACACTTTCAAAGGTGGCGTTGCCTTTATTTTGAAACAAATAAGAGCTGGGTGTAAGGCCATAGTTCCAAGGTTGCGCTCGGGCTCCGATGAAAAAGTCTACCAACCCGTCTTTATTGAAATCGCATGCACGTACACAAGAAGCAGTAGCCAGCGCTCCGGGGAAATCTCGACGTTCAAAATTGCCCTTGCCATCGTTGAGGTAGTATCGTTGTTTCATGGCTTCATCTCGGGCGCGCCATTCATTTCCGCCTGCAGCCACGATAAGATCAAGATCGCCGTCATTTTCGATATCTGCAAAAACGGCATCTACATCTTCAAAAATACTATCGGCTAAAATTGCTGCCGGAGTTCGTAAAACGAAAGTACCATGCTTGGATTGGATATAAAGGGCGCTTTTGGCAAATTTGGACGAACCGAAAAACACATCCTCCAAACCATCGCCATTCACATCACCAACAGCTAATGCCGGCCCTTCACTAGACACCATATTCGGCATCAGTGCTTCCCTGTTGAACTCAATAAAGGGGTTTTCCGTGTGGGTGAAATCAAGCTGCGTAGATGGTGTAATATCCCTAAAAACAAAGGGGTTAACTGTATTTCTATGCAACTTCGAAAAATCAAACTTAGGTAATCCTGCGCGCCACACCAATGCTACAGTTTGGTTGTACTTTAATTCTTTCAAGCGTTCAAAGCTTTGATCCGGCCAAATAACAAAAGCTGAATCCACCGAATTAGCAGCACCGATACCCAGATACAGCGGCAATATTGCACTGGACTGATAACCTCTAACGGGGTAAAATTCCTCCACCATTCGCTCGCCATTTTGCTTGAAAATTGCTACCCTGGCGCCAATTGCATTCAGGTTTTCAGGCGAGCCCATTAATTGAAAAGAGAGGAAACTATGCTGCTGATCGCCTTGATCTCGATCCAGGTTTTGGTATATAAATGGTTCATCTTCAATGTTATTCACCACTATATCCAAATCTCCATCATTGTCCAGATCAGCAGATATGGCACCATTGGAAAAGGTAGGCTGATCTCCACCGATCTTCCCTTTCCAATCTTCAAACTTCAACTGGCCTCCATTGTGAAAGAACTTGTTGGGCAGTTTAATTTGGGGCATTTTTTCTACGATTGCAAGTTTATCCTGCTGACTACCCGTTTCTTCCCCTTTGTTTTCCTGGAATTTCATAAAATCCACATCATTCATGCGGCGAGGAATACCGTTGGAAATGAATAAGTCTTTGTAACCGTCCGAATCAAAATCGGCAAACAGCGGGCACCAGGACCAATCTGTAGCACTAACTCCTGAAAATTGGGCAATTTCTTGAAAATGCCCAGTGCCGTCATTCAGTTGTAGGGCATTTCGGGCGTATTGGTTTTGGTAGCCGTAACCTAGCTTCATTTGATACACAGCAAAACCGTCTTCGCCCAAAGAGGACTTCAGTATTTGAGGATCTTCGGGTTCCATATCAAGCGAAATGAGGTCATTCCAACCGTCATTATTGATATCTGCAATATCTACGCCCATTGAAAAACGGCTGGTATGCTGAAAGGCATCGGCCGCAGACTCTTTAAACCCTCGACCGCCCGCTTCCAACGGCACATTGAGGTAGTAATAATCGTTTTCATGAAAATCGTTTCCGATATAGATGTCCGGCCATCCATCTAAATTCAGGTCGCTGACTCCAATGCCTAATCCATATCCAATGACCGTGCTGAGAATGCCAGATTTTGCAGTTATATCCACAAAGCCCCCTTTTTTTTCTCCGATTGGGGGGATGAAATCATTTCGCAATAATTTGTCGCCAGATAGTGGATGGATGGTGCCTTCAAATTGTTTCCGGGGACCAAATGTGCCATTCTGGTGGAGTGAATGATTGAGCTGGAACATATCCAAATCGCCATCCTGGTCGAAATCGAAAAAAGCGGCTTGGGTTCCGAAACCAATCAAATCGATGCCCCATTCTGCAGCCATATCTGCAAAAACAGGTATGCCATTTTCTATTTTCTGGCAAATGAGCATCCGGTTTCGACCTTTAATTGCTTTGTAATCACCGACTTGGCTGATGTAGATATCAAGCATCCCATCGTTGTTGAGATCTACCACAGAAGCACCTGTTTTCCAGGAGAGACTACTCTCCGCTGCGGTTACAGGATTAGGGCCCGTACCGTTTACCTGAGCCAGTATAGTCACGTCCCGAAAATGTAGCTTCCCTTCATTGATAAAAAGCTTGTCCGGGCTCATGTTGGAGGTAAAAAACAAATCGATTTGCCCGTCCTTATTGAAATCTCCAGCGGCGACGCCACCTCCGTTGAAGAAATACATATAGTTGAAGACATTGAGAGCTGCGCTCTGTTTGGGCGTGTTGTCAAAATCAAGCCCTGTTGCGGTTTTTCGTAAGAGCTGAAATTTTGGTGGACTAATCTCGGGCTTATTACAGCCAAGCAGCAGCAGGAAAAGTATTGAAAATGAGGATCTTATCATGTAGTTATTTGAACAAAAACAGCCTTGGTTTCTTTCCATTCAACGTAGCAAGCAGGTGTTTTTTGCCTTTTATATTTAGTAAAGCCAGCGTTTTTACATCTCCGCGTAGAAAAAAGCCCGAGCTGCGATTTTCCACCCATTCAAATTTGCCGCCGCCACGATTGAGCAGGGTGTGACCAAAACTTGCATCTAATTTGGAGAACTGAGGCAGGAAACCCGCGTCATTACCTGCCATTACCAGATCATTTCGCCCATCGCCGTTTAGGTCTCCACACCAAATATCGTTGACACAGGAAAATTGAACTTCTTTGGGGAATGGCATCATTGTGAATTGACCGTTTCCGTTGTTTAGCGCTACGGCAGACTGGAAATAATTGCCTTCCATAACGACAGATTTTTTCATTATTTCCTTCTTAAACAGGTCTTGGATCGACTTTTGAGCGTATTCAGTATGTTTTAACACCTGTTTTTTGATGCTTGGAATTTGGCTTGTGAGCTCTTTTTTCATCGGAATGGGCATATCGCGGTCCTTGATTTTTCGAGTCATAATTTTATCGATGGTACCGTTGCCGTCAAAATCATTGACCCAAAGTTTAGCAGGCGCCTCTTTTGTTCCAGAGAAATAAAAGTTCTCCCCTCGATTGCCCAGGATAAGATCTTGATCTTCATCGCCATCTACGTCATCCGTTTCAAGGGCATACCACCAGCCGGAATATTCGTCAAGATTAGATTTAACGGTCACTAACTTGCCTCCATTGAGCTCAAAAATATGTGGATATCTCCATTCTCCCACCACTACCAGCTCAGGGGTAGCATTTCCGGTTACGTTCACCATTTTGGCATCCGTAACCATGCCGAGC